>JBEANU010000025.1:0-2925 GCA_041165265.1 Bacteroidota bacterium
GCGATACAACAGGTGTTGAACCAGATTTTGCTTTGGTTAAATTCAAAAAATTATCGGGTGGTGGATATTTTAAAATCATCAACCAATCTGTGCCTTGGGCTTTAAGAACTTTAGGTTACACAGCTGACCAAGTAGAAGGCATTGTAAATTATGCAAAAGGTCATGGTACGTTGAATGGCTGTAAATCTATTTCGTTAGATGCTTTACGTAGCAAAGGTTTCAATGAAAAAGATATTGAAAAAATTGAATCAGCATTACCAGGTGCTTTTGATATTGGCTTTGCTATCAACCCTTATACATTAGGCGAAGAAACTATGCAACGCTTAGGTTATAGCCAAGATGTGTATAGCAATCCTAATTTTCATTTATTAGAATCATTAGGCTTTAGCGAATTACAAATAAACGAAGCCAATATTTATGTATGCGGTACCATGACTGTGGAAGGTGCGCCGATGCTTAAAGAAGAGCACTTACCAATATTTGATACGGCTAACAAATGCGGTGTTACAGGTACAAGATTTATTCATGCTCATGGTCATATACGTATGATGGGTAGCGTACAACCATTTATTAGTGGTGCTATTTCAAAAACAATTAATTTGCCTAATGAAGCAACTTTAGAAGATATTCAAAGCTGCTACAAATTAAGCTGGGAACAATGCTTAAAAGCTAATGCTGTATATCGTGATGGTAGCAAAATGAGCCAACCATTAAACAATAAAAAAGACGATAAAAAATCGGAAGGCGGTTCAGCTCCATTAGAAATGAGTTCATTAACCGTTGATGAATTATTAGAAGAAGTTACAAAACGTGTACAAGCTAGCCCAGATACACAATTAAAACGTGCACTAGCAAGAGTGGTAGAACGCAAATCATTACCTTCTAAGCGTCATGGATACACTCATAAAGCTAAGATTGACGGACAAGCAGTATTTGTTCGTACTGGTGAATACAGCGATGGTACAATAGGCGAATTATTTATTGATATGCACAAAGAAGGTGCTGCCTTTCGTAGTATGCTAAACTGTTTTGCAATTGCAGTATCAGTAGGTTTACAATACGGTGTGCCATTAGAAGAATTTGTAGATAAATTTACCTTCACACGTTTTGAACCAGCAGGAAGAATTGACCATCCGAATATTAAGAGTGGTACATCAGTAGTTGATTTTATCTTCCGTTTATTAGGTTATGAATATTTAAATCGTACTGATTTAGTACATGTACAAAATGAAGTTGATAATGAATTTGTTCGTGAAATGCAAGCAGAAGGCGAATTTGAAGCTGCTGCTGTAAAATCAGGCGAATTAGAAATGACATCATTGGTAAAATCAACCAACGGAATGAAAGCCGTAAAACCAGTGAAACACACATCTGGCGATGCACCTGCATGCAGTACTTGCGGACATACAACAGTACGTAGCGGCACCTGCTATAAATGCTTAAACTGCGGCACAACAACGGGTTGTGTGTAAACAATGTGATGATGTGATAATTAGCTAATTTGCTAATAAAAATACTAAAACGCTCAATCAGAAATGCTTGGGCGTTTTTTTTTTTGAAATACTAATGGTTATATTTGTGAAAAGAAAAATTATGAGTGTATTAGAATTGAAGGTTTATGAAATATTCAAAAGCCGCTTTACTGAAGGTGAAGCCACTGTTGTGATTGAATATTTTGAATCAAAAGCTGAAGAAAAAATCAATCAGAAAAAAGAAGTTTTTTTAACAAAAGATGGTAAAGTTGAAATTATGCGTTCAATATATTTGGTTGGGCTGATTCAATTTTTGGCAATTGTGGGCTCTGTAATTGCTATCATTAGTTTTATGACACATCAGTAAAATTAATTTTATTACAAAATATTCAAACGCTCAATCAGAAATGCTTGGGCGTTTTTTTATAATACTTCATTGGAATATTTTATTGGTAATCAGAAATTTTTAATATACGTACCAAAGAAATGGGTGGTGTTATCAAATAAAAATTATTTACCTTCACTAGCACTACCTATAAAATTGATGTAGGTTTATTTATTATTAAAAAGCAGGGAAAAATTGTAGTATGATTTTATATCGAACACGATTTTATGCATCAACAAAATTATTGATATAAAAATAAAATGAGCACCATTAAATATATCCAAGCAACTATTGAACATCTTGAAATGCTTGTCAGTTCAAGGGTTGCGTTTATGACAGAATTTTGGGGGGCGCCAACTGATGAAGCAGAAGAGAAATTAAAAATAGAATTGAAATCTTTTTTTGAAAGAGAAATTCCCCTACAAACTTATATATCATGGATTGCTTTAGATGATGGAAAATTAGTTGGAGTTGGAGGAATGAAAATTTATCAAATGCCTGGAAGCTTCAGAGTGCCAAATGGAATGATTGGTTACATTTTAAATATGCACACCATTGAAAGCCATCGAAAGAAAGGTATTGCAAGTGAAATTGTAAATCGTTTAGTAGAAACAGGCAAAGAATTAGGCGTAGGATTATTTGATTTACATGCTTCAAAAATGGGTGAGTCCGTTTATATAAAAGCAGGTTTTGAAAAACATGATGAACCGAGTTACAGAAAATTAATTTTATCGAAATGAAAAAATATTCATTACTATTTACTGTAGGCATTTTTTGTGTTACACAACTTTTTGCCCAACAAAAAAATCATGTTGAACTCAAACAGAAATTACAATCTGTAATTTCAAAATATAAAGCCACTGTGGGTTTGAGTGTGATTGATTTGGAAACAAATGATTCGTTTTCAATTAATAATCAAGCACCATTTACCATGCAAAGTGTTTTCAAATTTCCATTGGCTTTAACCGTGATGCATTTAGCTGAAAAAGGAAAATTAAATTTAAAGGAAAAGGTTTTGATTAAACCAGCTATGTGGAAACAGTTTGGTTGGAGTCCGCTAAAGGCAAG
>JBEANU010000026.1:0-4764 GCA_041165265.1 Bacteroidota bacterium
ATTGAGCATCTTCTAATTTACGTCCCATTTCTTCGCTGATAACTGTACCACCAGTTAATACCGCTAAATCTTGCAACATTTCTTTTCTTCTATCACCAAAGCCCGGAGCTTTTACAGCACAGATTTTTATTGTACCACGAATTTTATTTACCACCAAAGTTGCCAAAGCTTCACCATCTACTTCTTCAGAGATGATTAACAACGGACGACCAGCTTGCACTGATTTTTCAAGAATTGGCAATAAATCTTTCATCGTAGAAATCTTTTTATCGTAGATTAAGATGTAAGGATTTTCCAATTCAGCTTCCATGTGTTCAGTGTTGGTAACAAAGTATGGAGATAAATATCCACGGTCAAATTGCATACCTTCTACCACTTCAACAGTAGTTTCAGTTCCTTTAGCTTCTTCAACAGTAATCACACCTTCTTTTTTCACTTTAGCCATAGCTTCTGCAATCAACTTACCGATAGTAGCATCGTTGTTAGCAGAAATAGTTCCAACTGATTCAATCATTTTTGAATCGTCGCCAACTTTTTTGCTCATTTTTTTCAACTCTTCTACCACAGTTTTCACTGCCAAATCCATCCCACGTTTCAAATCCATTGGGTTAGCACCAGCAGCCACGTTTTTCAAACCGCCTGTGATGATAGCTTGCGCCAATACCGTAGCAGTTGTAGTACCATCACCAGCAGCATCATTGGTTTTAGAAGCAACTTCTTTCACCATTTGAGCACCCATGTTTTCTAAATTGTTTTCCAATTCAATTTCTTTAGCCACCGTTACACCATCTTTAGTGATGTGTGGAGCACCAAATTTCTTTTCAATAACTACATTACGACCTTTTGGTCCTAAAGTAACTTTTACAGCGTTAGCTAATTGGTCAACACCTTTTTTCAATGCTTCACGAGCATCGGTGTTGTAGTTTATAATTTTTGCCATGTTGTTTATTTTTTGATTTATGAATTTTGATTTAAGGAAAGTTATTGAGTTAATGTGTTATTGAGTTATTAAGTAATGCAAAATGTATTTACTCAATAACTTAGTAACTTATAACCTAATAACTTCAAGTTTAGATAACTGCGAAAATATCGCTTTCTCTCATGATTAAATATTCAGTGCCTTCAATAGTGATTTCAGTACCAGCATATTTACCGTAAAGAACCGTATCACCAGCTTTCACAGTCATTGGTTCATCTTTTTTTCCGGTACCTACTGCTACAACTTCACCTCTCATTGGTTTTTCTTTAGCAGTGTCAGGAATGATAATGCCCGAAGCAGTTTTTTCTTCGGCAGCAGCAGGTTTTACTAAAACTCTGTCAGCAATTGGGGTTACTTTTAATTTTGCCATTGTTTGTTTATTTATTATGTTTGATTTATGAATTAGGATTTTGAAAAAGTTATTGAGTTAATGTGTTATTATGTTATTGAGGAAATTCATCCTTAGTAACTGAGTAACTCAATAACCTAATAACTAAGATATGCCTCTCAGCCGAAATTATGCCACTACATTTTTTCTGTCAAAACTACTATTTGAACAGCGAAAGTAATTACATGAACTGACAAATAAAGCATCAAATGGGATTATTATGGCAACATTGTCAGCCCAAATTTTTTCATATCTATTTTTATAGAAATATTTTCAATAAGGCTATTGTAGGGGCATGTTTTTTATTGAATGTAGAAATAAAATCTATTATATAGAATTTTGTAAACCGATATATATAGTAAAACCCTTAACTGTATTCATTTTTGTGTTTGGTATAAAAATAGATACCCATGGGAAAAATGAAAATGAAATCATCTACTCAAATATTTTTTATTAGTAAAAATGGAGATAATTGCCAATTGTATAAACAATATTTAAAAATGTATGGCTTTGAACATATTGAATGTTTTTTTACAATTGAAGCAGCAAGTTTAAAATTGCATTTAAATCCTGAAATATTTGTTATTGATGCAAGTATGGATGTATTAGATATTTTGGGCTCATTAGCAAATCTTAAAAAAAATAATCCTGATATTTATTTGTTGTTGTTAATTAATTCAACAAGTGCTGATATTGTAAGCGAAGCATCAAAGATAGGAATTTTTGAATGTGTAGTAAAAAGTGATGATGATGTAATGAATTTAAATTTGGCTATCAAACGAATTGTTCAAACAATTGAGTTATTAAAAAGCCAACAAACAAAGCCTAATTCTAATTTCTTAAAAATTTTCAACTTCTTTTTTTAATTGATAAAAATTTTGAAAATAAAGCAATTGCTAACAGCGCAAAAATCATTGGTATTAATTGATCAATTGGTGGTTAGTGGCTCATCATTTATTACTAATATTTTTTTAGCCCGAATTTTAGGCGCTAATAATTATGGCATGTTTGCCTTGGCAGGTTTAATACAAATGTTTTGCTTATCGGTATCAATGAGTTTTTTTAGTCAAATATTTCAAGTTACCTATCCTAATTTAGCTGATAGCCGCAAAAGCATCTACACATCATCCATATTAATAATCAAGGCGGCGGCCATGTTTTTGTTGTTTATAATTGGGTTAATAGTATTTAAATTTTCAACTTTATATTTTAAAGATTATAGCACCTTAATTTTATGCTTAACCATCACAACACCCCTATTTTTAATTCAAGATTTTTTAAGACGAATATTAATTACAAGTCAATTATTTGCAAATGCTTTATTGGCTGATTTAACCACCAATTTTTTACAAATGTTGTTGTTGTTTTTATGTTGGCAAATTAATGTATTAAATATTTATACCGCATTATACATTGTAGGGCTCACTTTTATACCAAGTGTAGTATTAAGTATAAAAATGTTGAAATTTAGTAACATCAATCAACAAAATTTATGGTATGCTTGGCATATTCATCGTCAAAAATCAATCTGGCTAATATTATCAGCACTATTGCAATGGTCATCAGGATATTTTTTTATCATTATTGCAGGCTGGTGGATTGGTGGTGCAGCCATGGGGGCATTACGATTGGCACAATACATTTTTGGATTATTGAACGTATTGTTTCAAGCCATTGAAAACTATGCCTTGCCTAAAGCAGTAATGGTTGAAAATAAATGGGACTTTTTTAAACAAATGGTATCAAAAATGTTGTTGTTTTTTGTTCCAATACTTATTCTATTGGCACTTACTGCCAACCAGCTATTTGCATTTGCCGGCGGCGCATCATACCAAGGTTTTGAATATGTAGTTTATGGCTTATGTATCGTATATTTAATAATAGTGGTGGGTTATCCAATCCGAATTATTTTACGCTCTTTGCAATTAAATCGTGATTATTTTGTAGGATATTTACTATCAGCCGTTTTTAGTATTTGCTCGGCATTTGTTTTACTTCAAAAATATCAGTTATTGGGTGTAATAGCAGGATTGATTATCACACAAATTATATCTAACTCCTATTGGATTTTTAGTGTAAAAAGAAAAATGGCTAACTTAATTTTGGTTATGCCAAATAGTAATTAATGCTTAAATGAATTTTTTTGAAAAAAGTAAAAATACGTATGATTTTAAGTAAAAATACTTAGGTATCTGCAAACATAAAAAATCTATTTTGGTAAAATAATTTTAAATTATGGGAAATTATAAAATATTTATTGTGGAAGATGATAGTTGGTATGGTGAAATTTTAAACTATCATTTATCCTTGAATCCTGATTATGAAATTATCAGGTTTGAAAGCGCAAAAGCTTGCTTGGCAAAACTTTCAGAAAAACCTAATTTAATAACTATTGATTATTCATTGCCTGATATGAATGGGCTTGAATTGCTCAAAAAAATAAAATCAAATTTATCGGATGTGCCAGTAATTGTAATCAGTGGGCAAGAGGAGGTAAATACTGCTGTTGAGCTAATTAAAAATGGTGCGGCTGACTATATAACAAAGGATGATAATACAAAAGATTTGTTGTGGAATGCAATTATCAGAATTAAAGAAAATCAGAACTTAAAACAAGAAGTTGAGCATTTAAAAGAAGAATTAGGCAAAAAGTATGAATTTGATAAAACCATTATTGGTAAATCAAAAGCAATAACAAAAATTTTTAGTTTGCTTGAAAAAGCCACAAAAACTAATATTAATGTATCAATTTCAGGCGAAACAGGCACCGGTAAAGAGTTGGTGGCAAAAGCAATACATTATAATTCAGATAGAAGAAAGAAAAATTTTGTAGCCGTAAATATGGCTGCCATTCCAAAAGAATTAATTGAAAGTGAACTTTTTGGGCATGAAAAAGGTTCGTTTACGGGGGCTGTAGCCCGAAAAATTGGTAAATTTGAAGAAGCCGATAAAGGAACAATTTTTTTAGATGAAATTGCTGAAGCCGATTTAAATTTACAAACCAAATTGTTAAGAGTGCTACAAGAACGTGAATTAGTAAGGGTAGGAGGCAATGAAAACGTAAAATTAGATGTACGGATTATTGTGGCTACTCATAAAAATTTAGCAGATGAAGTAAAAAAAGGTAATTTTAGGGAAGATTTATATTATCGTGTAATTGGCTTGCCTATTGAATTGCCGCCACTGCGTAATCGTGAAAATGATGTTTTGTTATTAGCCAAATATTTTTCAGATTTGTTTTGTAAAGATAATAAAATGCCACTTTTGCATTTTTCGGCATCAGCTTGTGAAAAGATAAGCAATTACCCGTTTCCGGGCAATGTACGTGAATTAAAAGCAATTGTAGATTTAGCAGCTGTGATGTGTGATGGTAAAGAAATTACTGAAAATGATATTT
>JBEANU010000027.1:0-18707 GCA_041165265.1 Bacteroidota bacterium
GAACTCCAATCACTGAAATCATGTCGGCAAAAGTTGATTTTGAAATACCAATGAAAGAAGTGAAATGGAATTTTGGAATGAAAGCTTCTGATTCAGAAAACGATTTGAATAATTTATACGAAATAAAAAAAGGAAATGAATTTCAAGTTGACACAACACAAACCAATCGCTTTAATTATCATGAAGAAATAGAAGCTGCATATATCACAGGAACAAAAACATACAAAAAATTTGAGGTAAGCGCAGGTTTACGTGCTGAGCATACTCGTGGAGTTGGCTCTGGTTCTACTTCACAAACATTTGTGGTAGATTACACAAAATTATTTCCATCAGCAGTGGTACAATATTCACCCAATCAAAAACACAGTTTTAATTTGACTTTTGCCAGAAGAATCAGCCGACCGAATTATACTTTTTTAAATCCTTTCAAATTTTATTATACGCCAAACACTTATGTAGAAGGTAATCCAAGCTTGCAACCTGCATATAATTATCTCACCAAATTTAATTATGCGTACAAATCAAATTTGAATGTGGTAGTACTCTATAACCATATCATTAATTATTTTGATAGAGTTTATACATTAGATTCAATGCATCAAACCAATGCCGTGTCAAGAAAGAATTTAGGAAACAAACAAGTGTTAGCATTGGAGATTGATTACACTTTGCAACCTACTAAATGGTGGGAAGTGATGGGCAATATAAATGGTGGTTTTATGAAATTTAATGCCACAACTTCAGGAACAAAAAATGAATTTTCAAAATTTAATTGGTGGACTGAAATCACTAATAATTTTTACCTCAACAAAAGCAAAACTTTGATTGCTGAATTAAGTGGTTATTACTATTCGCCACGTCAACGTGATGTGGTGTATTGGGCTGAAATGTCGGCTGTTGGCTTCGGAATTAGATATATGTTGTTGAATAAAAATTTAAGTATTGCAGTTGCAGGCGATGATATTTTTGCAAAATCATATTGGTTGCAAACCAATAAGCTAAACAATACGGTTGAATATTCTTATGACGGACATTCTTATCGTTTGTCAATTTCATACAAATTCGGAAACAAAAATATTAAAGGAAAACAGGTGAAAAGTTTGGAAGAAATTCAACGTGCAGCAAATTAATAAATCAAATCATTTGGTTTTCAAATCAACTTAATTGGTATAAGAAAATATAAATAATTTGTGGTGTGATAAGCTAAGGATTATTTATAAGGTTTTATAATTTCAAAATTAACTTTTTTGAAAGTCAGCATATTTTTTTAAAAATTAAAATTGCGTAAATAATCAAATAAAGGGCTTCAAACTTGCTATTTTCGCAAATCAAAATTTATTACATTTTGAATTTGTTTTCAACTCTATTTCAATTAAAATTATATGCAATTTAGTCATCTTCATAGTCATACACAATATTCGTTATTAGATGGTGCAAGCCATATTGGTACTATGGTTGATAAAGCGGTGGCTGATAATATGAGAGCAATTGCTATTACTGATCATGGCAATATGTTTGGCGTTTTTAAATTTGTAAACGAGTGTCAGAAAAAAAATATTAAGCCCATTATTGGCTGTGAATTTTATGTAGTTGATGATAGATTTAAAAAAGCATTTACTAAAGAAAATTTAGATAAACGATACCATCAATTAATGTTAGCAAAAAATGAAATAGGGTATCAAAATCTCAGCAAATTATGCTCGTTAGGCTATATTGAAGGCTTGTACAGCAAGTGGCCTAGGATTGATAAACAGCTAATTGAGCAATATCATGAAGGATTAATAGCCACCACATGCTGCTTAGGTGCCATGATTCCGCAAATTATTTTAAATGATACCGAGGCAGCAGCCGAAACAGAATTTAAATGGTGGTTAAATATTTTTGGTGATGATTTTTATGTTGAATTACAGCGCCATAGCCTACCTGAGCAAGATAAAGTAAATGAAGTTTTATTAAGGTTTGCTAAAAAATATAATGTTAAAACCATTGCTACTAATGATTCACATTATGTAAATCAAAAAGATAGTTATGCGCATGATATTTTATTATGTGTAAATACGGGTGAATTTAAAAGTACTCCTATAGGTGAAGGAAAAGCCAACAGATTTGGATTTTCAAATGATCAGTTTTATTTTAAAACTACTGATGAGATGTCAAAATTATTTTCAGATGTGCCTGAAAGTATTGATAACACTAATGAAATTGTAGATAAAGTAAAACCATTATCACTAAAAAAAGATATACTACTTCCTGCATTTCCAATTCCTGAAAGTTATGATAATGCCGATGATTATTTACGGCATTTAACAATGGAGGGTGCTAGGAAAAAGTATTCAATAATAGATTCTGAAACCGAAGAACGAATAAATTTTGAATTGGAAACTATTCGCAAAATGGGATTTGCTGGATACTTTTTAATTGTTAGTGATTTCATCAGAAAAGGAAAAGAAATTGGCGTAATGGTTGGGCCTGGTAGGGGTTCGGCAGCAGGTTCAGCGGTAGCATATTGTATTGATATTACCAATATCGACCCCATAAAATACAATTTATTATTTGAAAGATTTTTGAATCCTGATAGAAAATCAATGCCCGATATTGACACTGATTTTGATGATGAAGGCAGGCAAAAAGTAATTGATTATGTAGTAGATAAATATGGCAAAAATCAAGTAGCGCAAATTGTTACTTACGGCACAATGGCTGCCAAATCAAGCATTAAAGATGTTGCCCGTGTGTTAGAGTTGCCTTTGAACGATGCCAATGCGCTAGTAAAATTAGTGGCTGATAAACCTGGCACATCATTAAAGCGCTTGCTGAATGCGCCTTTGAAAGGGGCTAACTCATTAGAGGAAAAAGAAGAATTAAGAAAAGATGATATTGCTAACGCTGAAATACTTCGTAAAATTTATAGTGGCACTGATTTGCAAGCCAAGGTTTTACATGAGGCTGAATTTTTAGAAGGGTCAGTACGCAACACTGGTATTCATGCTGCCGGTATTATCATTGCTCCAAAAGATTTAACTGATTTAATTCCAGTGTATATTCAAAAAGATTCACCATTATGGGTTACACAAATTGAAGGCACCATGATTGAAGAAGCTGGTGTTATTAAAATGGACTTTTTAGGATTCAAAACTTTAAGCATCATTAAAAATGCATTGCAGTTAATTCACGAAAATCATGGGGTTGATATTGATATTGATAAAATACCATTGAATGATGAAAAAACTTTTAAGCTCTATCAAAATGCTGAAACCAATGCCACATTTCAGTTTGAAAGTGAAGGAATGCAAACGCACCTTAAAAATTTAAAGCCCGATAAATTTGAAGATTTAATTGCAATGAATGCCTTATATAGGCCTGGCCCGATGGAATACATTCCTGATTATATTGATAGAAAACATGGCAGAAAGCCCGTTGTGTATGATTTACAGGAAATGGAAGAATACCTGAAAGATACTTATGGTATTACAGTTTATCAAGAACAAGTAATGCTGTTAAGTCAAAAAATTGCAGGATTTAGTAAAGGTGATGCCGATGTTTTACGAAAGGCAATGGGAAAAAAACAATTGAGCGTTCTTGAAAAAATGAAAGAACAATTTATTAGTGGAGCCACTGAAAAAGGCCATGCAAAAGATAAATTGGAGAAAATTTGGACTGACTGGACAGCCTTTGCACAATACGCTTTCAACAAATCACATTCAACTTGTTATGCTTTTGTGGCCTATCAAACCGCTTATTTAAAAGCACATTATCCAGCGGAATATATGGTAGGTGTATTGAACAATGCAGGTAGCATTGAAAAAATTACAGCTCACATGGAAGAATGTAAGCGTATTGGTATTGATATATTAGGGCCTAACATCAATGAAAGTTCACAAAAATTCACGGTAAATAAAGAAGGAAAAATAAGATTTGCATTAGGCGGAATTAAAGGATTATGTGATGCCGCAGTTTTTAATATTAACGATGAACGCCTTAAGGGAGGCGCTTTTTCATCATTTTTTGAAATGATGAAACGGGTAAATCTGCGCACTGTAAATAAAAAATCATTAGAGGCATTAGCCATGGCTGGCGCTTTAGATGAATTTAATGCAGGGCATCGAGCTCAATATTTTGAATCAGGAAAAAATGAAACAACATCATTCATTGAAACTGCAATTAGATGGGCTGGGCAGGCGCAAGAATCAAAAGTAAGTAGCGTTGCAAGTTTGTTTGGCGCTGCCCCACAAAGTATGGCATTTAAAGAGCCTACTTTTCCTGAAGTGCCGCATTGGAGCCTTATTGAGCGATTGCGACAAGAAAAAGAAGTAACTGGCTTTTATTTAAGCGGACATCCATTAGATACATTTAAATTAGAAATTGAAAATTTTACAACCGCTGATTTAACCAACTACACTACCCATGTGAATAAACCTGTTGCAATAGCTGGTATAGTTTCAAAAACTGATATACGATTAGATAAAAACGGAAATAAATATATCCGATTTTCTATTGAAGATTTTAAAGGAACTGCCGATTTTATGCTTTTTAAAGAAGATTACGTAAAGCATAAAGATTATTTGGAAGAAGGAAATTCATTATATATCAAAGGTGTGTACAAACAGCGATTTAGAGATTCGAACCAATTTGAATTTAAAATAAATTCAATGCAATTATTAAGTACAGTAAGAGATCAGGAAACAAAAAATATAGGTATTCAAATTGAAGCAAAGTTTGTAACGGCACAATTAATAAATTCATTAAAACAAATTTGCAAAAATTATCCAGGTCAATCATTTTTGAAAATTAAATTATTGGATATGGATGAAAACCATGTGGTGCTATTAAAATCAAGTATAAAAATTGAACCTTCAAATGAATTAATAAATCAGTTAAAAACATTGCCAATCATGAGTTTAAAAATAAATATGAACTAATGTTACTACTAAAGCAAACCTGTGAAAATTGTAAAACAGCACTTCCACCTGAAAGCGCTGATGCTATGATTTGCAGCTTTGAATGCACATTTTGTAATACTTGCGTAAAAAATGTACTACATAACAGCTGCCCCAATTGTGGTGGTGGTTTTGAAAAACGACCTATCAGACCCTTGAATTTATTAGAAAAATATCCACCCCAAACAAAGTAATAGATTGCAAATGATGAAATATTTTTTTTCAATATTGCTTATTGTTTCAACTACCCAAAACATATGGGCTGGTAAAGCAAAAGTGTTTATTGAAAAAGGATGGGCAGCAAAAATTAAGGATAATGATGCTGATGCTTTAAAATATTTTGGCGTAGCCTATCAAACAGCTACTACTGAAAACAATACGATAGAGATAGCTGAAGCTTTATTAAATATGGGTATTTGCTATTATGGTGTAAGCTATACGCAAGGCTTAGATTATGCCATGAGCGCAATGGCTGAGTATAAAAAATTGGAGCAACAAGCACCACAAATTGCCTTACAAGGCAGATGTAAATGTTTGCAATTAATTAGTACTATAAATAGTAGGCAAGGTAAGTTTAAGGAGGCTATTGTATTGAGTAAAGAAGCTTTAAAAGGATTTTCAATTACAAATGATACCACCAGTTATGTAGGATTAATTTATACAAGTTTAGGCTTGGCATATAAAAATTTGAAGAAAAATGATTCGGCTGAAATGTATTTTAAAAGCGCATTGGCGGAAAGAATAAAAAGTAGAAATTTTACCTATTTGCCCATTAGCTATATTCATGTGGCTGAGCTAGAAATGACTAAGGGCAAGGCATTGCAAAGTAAAATATATTTTGATAAAGCTTTTGCAATTGCTGATAGTACAAGTAATAAAGAAGCCAAAGTGAGTGCCTTGTTGGGATTAGGAAAATGGTTTTTGCAATTTGAAAAAAATAATATTCAAGCAGAATTGCAATTTATTTCGGCAAAAAAATTGGCTACTGAATTAGCTGATAAATCGTTTTATATAAAAACATTAGAACAACTAGCAGCCTTTAAAACACAAACTCAGGATTTTAAATCGGCTTTGATATATAAAAATGAAATTAACATTTTTAAAGATTCTTTTAATGTTTGGGAAAAGCAAAAAATGCAAAAAAAATTGGAAGTGCAATTTGATGTTGCAGAAAAAGATAGATTATTAAAAATTGCAAAGCAGGAAAAGGAAATTTCAAAACTCACTATCACTTTATTGGCCGCATCAATTTTATTTTTATTACTGTTTACAATTGCCATCATTTTATTTTTAAAGCGAATAAATAAACGTGATAAACAATTGTTAGATGCAAAAGAACTGTTGGTAAAAGCCATTGAAGAAAAAAATAAGTTGCAAGAAAAACAACTGCAAAATGAAATTGAATTTAAAGAAAGTCAGTTAAGCGCTATCTCATTGCAAATGCTTCAAAAAAATGAATTAATGCAGGAGTTAAAAGAAAAGCTGAATGAAAACAATAGCATTTCAAAAGATAATACCATACACAAAATTATTAACAAAGGATTAAGTCAGGAAAAAGATTGGAGTGATTTTAATAGTCATTTTGAAAGCATCAACAAAAATTTTTATACCCGAATTAAGCAAACTTTTCCTGACATTAGCCCAAATGAAATAAAAATTTGTGCTTTAATAAAAATGAATCTTTCAATAAAAGAAATGGCAGCTATTTTAAATATTTCACCAGATAGTGTGAAAACAGCACGTTACCGCTTGCGAAAAAAAATGCAATTAAATACAGAAGATAATTTAACTGATTTTATTCTTAGCCTTCATTAAATGAATTTGTACACTTATTGTAAGCCTTATTAATGCTGCATGTACACCTTTTGTACACCTCATTTATTTGATAAACAATAGCCTGATAGGATAAATTTGTATTTAAAAATTAACCAATTTATCATTATTAAAAAACAACAATTATGAAAAAAATTATTCTTTTAATCGCCGTTACATTTATTTTTAAAACCAATTTTGCACAAATTCCCAATGGAGGTTTTGAACTATTAGATACCAACAACTTAGCACAAAACTGGGGCTTTGGTGGCATGTTGATAGTTAACCTTTGTGATTCAATATTAGCTGACGGGCCAAGCTTCGCTTTGTCAACCCAATCCAATAGCGGTGTGTATGCAATGGAGTTACGCAACACTTTATGTTATGCTCAAACCAATAGCTGTTATGGCGGCTATGTGGTGTCACAACGGCAAGATTCTAATTTGTGGGTAGGCACTTCTATTTTTATGCCTATCAATACTCGACCCGAGCGAATTAATTTTTATTATTTATACACTCAAAATAATTATAATGATTCTGCAATTTGCAGTTTTTCAATATATGATATCAATAATCAAGAGTTTGGAAATGCTGAAGTAAAAGTTTGGAAAGTTAACTCAGGATATGAAATAATTGGAGCAAATATTTTTTACTATCCAGGAGGTTTTGAAAATCTAATGCCACATCATTTTACGCTACGCTTTAATAATTGGTCTGCGGCTTCTACACCGCATTTAGGTACTCGATTATTAATTGATGATATAGCCTTTGGAAATAAAATTACAGGAATAAATGAACAAGAAACAACAAATCAAATATCTATTTACCCCAACCCTACCAATGATTATTTTATGCTAAAAGGGTTAGGCACTGAAGAAGAAATTACCATAAAAGATGCGGCAGGAAAAAGTTTAATGCATTTCAAAAACAATAGTAATGGTAATGATATTCATCAATTACAAAACGGGGTTTATTTTGTAAACTATGCATCAAACAATACTGTATTCAATCAAAAGTTAATTGTAGTTCATTAATAAAATTACTAGCAAACAATTTAGTTGATTATTGATGATACATTATTTCATATGCCTTAACAGAAAAATGTATTGAATATAAAATAAGTTTAAGCCCAAAACTATTTTTAACTTTGCGGCTCTAATTTTATTAAAATGAATCAATTTAAAGGCACAGGCGTTGCACTAATTACTCCATTTAAATCAGATAAAACTATTGATTTTGCCGCGTTAGAGCAATTGATAAATCATTGCATTCAAAACGGGGTAAATTATTTTGTAGTGTTGGGTACAACTGGCGAAACACCGGTTTTGTCAAAAGAAGAAAAAAATGAAGTTTGGGATTTTGTTGCAAAAATCAACAACAATAGGTTGCCGTTAGTAGCCGGAATGGGCGGCAATAATACTGCTGAACTTATTGAGGATATGCAAAATTTCAAATTCAAACATCAATACCAAGCATTTTTATCAGTTACACCATATTATAATAAACCGTCGCAAGCTGCATTAATTCAGCATTACAAGGCAATAGCATTTTTATCACCTTTGCCAATTATTTTGTATAATGTACCTGGTCGAACAGGCATTAATATGTTACCTGCCACTACATTGGCCATTGCAAATGAATGCAAAAATGTAATTGCAATTAAGGAAGCAAGCGGCAGCATGGCAGCATGCTTTGAATTGGTAAAAAATAAACCCACTAATTTTTTAGTACTTAGTGGCGATGATGATTTAGTAATGCCACAGATGGCAAGTGGGATGGATGGCGTAATATCGGTAGCGGCACAATGTTATACAAAAGAATTTTGTAATATGGTGAATGCAGCCATGAATCATGATTTTGATATCGCCAAAACAATGCATTATAAATTAATAGATGGTATTAACTTATTATTTAAAGAGGGTAATCCTGTTGGGGTAAAAGCTGCTTTGCACCTTTTAGGCATTTGTGAAAATGAATTAAGGTTGCCTTTAATTCCTGCATCTGCTGACTTGTATACTCAAATAAAATCATTCATTTCATCATTATAAAAAAGTAAAATGATTCAGATTGATGATAAATTAATTAGCGAAGAATTACTCACCGAACAATTTGTTTGCAATTTAGATAAATGTAAAGGCGAATGCTGCGTTGCAGGTGATATTGGTGCTCCGTTGGATGAAGATGAAACAAAAATTTTAGAACAAATTTATCCTATTGTAAAACCCTATTTAACGGCTGAAGGAATTGCTGCAATTGAGCAACAAGGCACATGGGTAAGTAATGATGAAGATGAATTTGCTACACCAATGATGGGCCATGGTGGTGCATGCGTATATACTATATTTGATAATGGTATTGCAAAATGTGGTATTGAAAAAGCATATTTAGAGCAAAAGTTAGATTGGAAAAAACCAATCAGTTGCCACTTATATCCAATCAGAATTTCAAAAAATAAATATTTTGAAAAATTAAATTACCATAGATGGGATATTTGTGCCGACGCTTGTAAAAACGGAAAAAAATTGAAAGTACCCGTTTATAAATTTTTGAAAGAAGCTATTGAAAGAAAATACGGCAATGATTTTTATCAACAATTAGAGGCCACCGAAAAGTATTTAAAGAAAAATGTGGATTAATTTATTTTAATTTTTTGTTTGCTATTTGCTATATCATATTTAATTTTAAAGAAATTTAAAATAAAACAAATATTTAATCACATGAAAAAAGCTACCTTACTTTTTTTGCTGTTGATAAAGTTTACTACCAGTCAATCACAATTTGTAAGTATTGTAAATAAAGATACTTCAATTTGCCTCGGAAATTCAGTATCCTTATCAGCCATCACCAGCAATTTGCCACTATTAAGCAATACCTATTCAGTTAATCAAATAGGCTATTCACCAGATAATTTTATCGGTTCAAATATTATTTATTTGAATGATGATGATCAAACATTGCCCATCACATTGCCTTTTAAATTTTGCTTTTTTGGAATAAGTTATTCAAAAATAATTATCGCCTCAAATGGTTGGGCAGGTTTCAGTACAGGGCAACCCAATAACTGGGCACCAGCACAAGTGCCTAATAATAGTGGGTTATTGCCCATGAATTGCATTATGGCACCCTTGCAAGATTTAGATCCTCACTCAGGAGGTACCGTAAGCTATGCAGTATATGGAGTTGCCCCCAATCGAAGGTTTGTAATTTCGTATAACAATGTACCTTATTATCAAAACAGTACCCAAGTGCCACCACCAATACCATGTAATGCAAGATTTACCGGGCAAATAAAATTATTTGAATCAAGCAACAAAATTGAAACTCAAATTCAAAACAAACCTATTTGTAGTTGGAACAATGGTACATCAACACATGCTTTACATGATGTAACAGGTGCTAATGCTATAACAGTTAATGGGCGCAATTATTCCGTATGGACAGCCATCAATGAAGCATTTGAGTTTGTGCCAAGTGGTGCTAGTAGTAGTGTTGTAAATTGGTTTTGTGGAAGCAATTTAATTGGAACCGGTAATACTATTAATTTTGCACCATCACAAAATTGCAATATTTATGCAGTAATTAATTATGGTTGTGGCACTACAGGCGAAGATACTTCGCAGCTTGTAGCAATTACGGTTTCAAAATTAGGGTTTGCCATACCTGAGTTTATAGTATCACCCATTAGCTGCAACGGAGCACACGATGGTGGTTTAAAAGCAAATTATACCAACCCAGTAGGAAATGTGAAATTTTTATGGAGTACCACATCAACCAATAATTCAATAACGGCACTGGCAACTGGTAATTATACTTGTAGCATTACAGATGATGCTGGATGTAGCCGTATTCATAGTTTTGCTTTAAATGAACCACAAAAATTAAGTATTCAAACAGCTGAAGTTTTATTTCCTAAATGTAGCTACACTTTTGATGGAAAGATATCAGTGATAGCACAAGGCGGTACAGCTCCTTATTTGTATCAATGGAGTAATGGATACTACACTAATAAAATTAGTAATTTACCCAACGGAGCATATTCAATTTATTTAAAAGATGCTCATCAATGTACTGATTCATTAAGTATAACCATAAACACTCCTGAAGTTAAAATAAGTGCTGGCCCAGATAGAACAATAGGCCCAAACGAAACAACCATTTTGCATGCTGATGTGGCGCCATCTGGCTCGTATGGCTATTTATGGATACCCAATTATCAATTAAACGCTAATAATACACCATTTGTATATGCCAATCCACATAAAAATACTATTTATAATTTGGTAGTAACAAGCAGTGGTGGCTGTGTTTATAAAGATAGCGTTGTAATAAAAGTTAGGTTTGATGAAAATATAAATATTTATAATGCCTTCACCCCTAATAATGATGGGCAAAATGATTTTTTTACATTAAAAAAGTATAATGATTTATTTATTTTAGAAAGCCTGAATGTGTATAATAGATGGGGAAAACAAGTGTATAGCACTAATGATATAAATCAAGGTTGGGATGGAACATTTAATGGAATAGCCCAAGAAGTAGGAAGCTATATGTATGAAGCCACAGTAAAGGATTTTGAAGGGCAGCCGCATATTTTAAAAGGCAGTATTTCATTACTACGTTAAAAAAATAAATTTTTTATAGAAAAGATTTGTATTTGAGTAAATAATAGTCCATCTTTGCACTCCTTTTAAAAAAAGAAAAACAAAAGTTGTATGCCACGTATATGTGATTTAACCGGAAAAGGACCAATGTTTGGTCATAATGTAAGTCATTCGAACATCAAAACTAAGCGTAAGTTTTTACCAAACTTGCAGCATAAAAAATTCTTTGTACCAGAATTTGGTCAATGGATTGAGTTAAGAGTTTCAACATCGGCTTTAAGAACAATTAATAAAAAAGGTATTTATCAGTACATAAAAGAGATTCAGAAAAAAGAAGCTCAATAATTATTTTTGAATTTTTAAAAATTATCAATCATGGCAAAAAAAGGTAGCAGAATACAAGTAATTTTAGAATGCACAGAGCATAAAAACAGCGGTTTAGCAGGAACAAGCCGTTATATTACTGTAAAGAATAAAAAAAATGATCCTGAACGAATGGAGTTAAAAAAATACAACGCCATTATGCGTAAATATACTATTCATAAAGAAATTAAATAATATTGAATCATGGCAAAACAAGCAAAAACAGCGATAAAATCAAAAAGCGCAATTGACCCAAATGCAAAAGCATTTACTAAAGTTATAAGATGCGAACGTAGCCCTAAAACAGGTGCTTATATTTTTAAAGAATCAATAGTTCATAAAGATAACTTAGCTGCTGCTTTAAAATAAAAAGCAGTAGATACAAAATATAAAAAGCCTTTCAAATATATATTTGAAAGGCTTTTGTTGTTTAAGGAAATTTCAATCTGAAGTTAATGAATCAGCATAATTTTAGGTTAGGACAACAATTCGAATTTATAGCCAACACCTTTTATGGTTCTTATAATTTCATCCCCTAATTTGCTTCTTATTTTTCTGATGTGAACATCAATGGTTCTATCTCCAACAAAAACGTCATCACCCCAAACTCGGCTTAAAATCTCATTTCTATAAAATACTCTACCAGGTTTTGATGCTAATAAAATCAGTAATTCAAATTCCTTACGAGCTAAATCTACTGGGTCGCCTTTGTAATAAACTACATATTGCTCTTTATCAATAACAATATCGCCAATTGAAATTTTAGTTGATTTACCATCTACGTTATTTCTTCGAAGCAAGGCATTTACCCTGCTCAACAGTATTTTAGGCTTAATGGGTTTAGCAATGTATTCATCGCCACCAGCTTCAAAGCCTTTTAATTCGCTTTGTTCATCATCTAAAGCAGTTAAAAATGCAATTAAAGTGGATTTAAGTTCTGGTATTTTCCTAATTTGTTCACAGGCTTCAATGCCAGTTTTTTCGGGCATCATAATATCCATCAATATTAATTCAGGGTGATGTTTTTTTGCTAAATCAATAGCTTCATTCCCATTTTTTGCAGTAATAGTTTCATAGCCTTCTTTACTTAAGTTATAAGCAATAAAATCTAGTATATCTATTTCATCATCAACAATTAATATTTTCAACATAGTATAAATTATAAATACAAAGTAAAATTTATTTTACTACAACTAAATTGCATTTAGCATTAATTTAATGTTACCAATTTATGTGTAGAATCAGGGTATGGAAATGATTTTTGAAAAGTTTGTTATATGATTTTGATGTTTGAATAGCAGCACATCTAAAATAACAGAAAAAATATATTGAAGAAGAAGATTGCAAATCGGCAATACTTATTGCAACATGGGATAACCATACATTAATTCATAATCTTCCATTATTCTTGCTTCATCTTTATACTTTTTTGAATCCCATTTTTCATTTAAATTCAATCCGTTGGTTAAAGCAGTTGTTTCGTACAACGCTGCACGAATAGGGTTTTTAATATCTTTTAAAACTTGATAAACACTATTCCCTGTTTCACGATTGATTAATAAAATTAATAATTTGCCTTGTGTATCGTATAATTTTTTCAGAGGCTCTTCAAATCTAATTCTTAATTCTTCTTCTTTTAATTTAATGTATTTGCGGCGTTCTTTTTTTGTTAGGCCAGGTAATTGCGTTTTCACTTCATTTACAATTCTGCCTGCTTCTTTTACATAAGGAAACACAATTTTTATGTTATGTTTAAGCTGATTATATTTATACCTATCAAGGTCAGTGGCAAATTTCTTTTGTTCAACGCACCATACTGTACGAAGGTTGTAGATGTAAAAAGTATCATTTCCTGTAACGTAATATTGTAACTTTTTCTTTTCAAGGTCTTGTGTTTTTGCTGAACCGGAATAGATGCAAAGCAGCACTAGTAAAAGTTTGATGATATGTTTCATGTTAGATAAATGTTGTTAGTGAGCGGTTATCAAAAAATAATTTTTCTTTCCTTTTTGAAACAATAAGTATTTGCCACCAATTAAATTATCGGCATTAATAATTTGCGAAGTGCTATTTATTTTTTCTTTGTTTAGCATTACACCACTTGCTTCAATCATTTTTTTTGCTTCGCCTTTTGACGAAAAAACCGACGTTGTTTCAGCTAATAAATTTACAATATTAATGCCATTTGCTAAGGTGCTTTTTGTAATTTCAAATTGCGGTACGCCTATAAAAATTTCATTCCATTCATTTTCATTCAAATTTTTTAATATATCAATATTTGCATTACCAAATAAAATATCACTAGTTTTTTGTGCAATGTTTACGTCATCGGCAGAATGTACAATTGTTGTAACCTCTTTAGCCAATTGGCTTTGCAGCAATCTTTCATGCGGTGCTTTGCTATGTTCGGTTACAATTTCGGTTATAGTTTTTTCATCTAAAAACGAAAATATTTTTAAATATTTAGCAGCATCTTCATCGCTAGCATTTATCCAAAATTGAAAAAATTGGTAGGGCGTTGTTAAGTTTCTATCTAACCATATTGCACCACTTTCACTTTTTCCAAATTTTGTTCCATCGGCTTTTGTAATTAGTGGCGCAGTTACTAAATGTGCATCATCACCGCCACCCATTCTTCTTATTAATTCTAAGCCTGTTGTCATATTGCCCCACTGATCGCTGCCAGCCATTTGCACACGGCAGCCTTTGTTTTTATACAACCATTGATAATCGTAGCCTTGAATTAATTGGTAGCTAAATTCGGTAAATGATATTCCATTCTCTAATCTGTTTTGTACCGAATCCTTCGACATCATATAGTTTACCGTAATGTGCTTGCCAATATCTCTTAAAAAAGTAAACACATCCATATCTTTAAACCAATCATAATTGTTTACCAATTCGGCTTTATTAGTACCCGAATCAAAATCTAAATATTTAGATAATTGAGTTTTGAAAGCGGCTACATTGGCTTCTAATTTATCAACGGATAATAAATTTCTTTCTGCTGATTTGCCTGAAGGGTCGCCAATTAAACCTGTAGCGCCGCCAACCAATGCAATAGGTTTATGTCCGCATCTTTGAAACCGCATTAATAACATAATGGGTACAAAATTGCCAATCGTCATGGATGATGCTGTAGGGTCAAAACCGCAGTAACCACTGGTTTTATTTTCGGCTAAAAATTTTTCGGCTTCGGGTGTAAATTGATGAAGCTGTCCTCTCCATCTTAATTCCTCTATGAAATTCATTTTAATATTAAATTAATTAGCGCAAAAGTATCTAATACTTTATTTTATTGGCAATCAAAATAAAACTTTGTTTACCTAAACCTTTGAGATTTTTGGTTGTTGTTTAGGAATATTATATTTTTGCAATCCGATATATTAAAATTAAAATCAAATCATAAAAATGAGTACAATTTCAAAAACTGCTATTGACTTCAATTTGAAGCACAAAGTAAAAGACATGAGCTTAGCTGAATGGGGACGTAAAGAAATCAGATTGGCTGAAGCCGAAATGCCAGGTTTAATGGCTATCCGTGATGAATACAAAGGTAAACATCCTTTAAAAGGCGCTCGTATTGCAGGTTGTTTGCACATGACAATTCAAACTGCTGTATTGATTGAAACATTAGTGGATTTAGGTGCTGAAGTAAAATGGAGCTCTTGCAACATTTTCTCAACACAAGATCAAGCTGCTGCTGCTATTGCTGCTGCTAATATTGGGGTGTATGCTTGGAAAGGGCAAACTCAAGAAGAAGCTGATTGGTGTATTGAACAAACTTTGTTCTTTGGTAGCGCTGATAAGCCGTTGAACATGATTTTGGATGATGGTGGCGATTTAACCAACATGGTATTTGATAAATATCCTGAGTTGATTGCTGGTATCAAAGGTTTATCTGAAGAAACTACAACAGGTGTTCATCGTTTGTATGAAAGAATGGCCAATGGTACTTTACCAATTCCAGCTTTCAATGTTAACGATTCAGTTACTAAATCAAAATTTGATAATAAATATGGTTGTAAGGAATCATTAGTAGATGCAATTCGCCGTGCAACTGATGTAATGATGGCTGGTAAAGTAGCTGTGGTTGGTTCTTATGGTGATGTGGGTAAAGGTTCGGCTGCTTCATTACAAGGTGCTGGTTGCCGTGTAATTGTTACTGAAATTGACCCTATTTGCGCATTACAAGCTGCAATGGATGGCTTTGAAGTAAAGAAAATGATAGATGCTGTAAAAGAAGCTGATATTATTGTTACAGCTTCAGGTTGCCGTGATTTGATTACTGAAAAACATTTCAGAGCAATGAAAGATAAAGCAATTGTTTGTAATATTGGGCACTTTGATATTGAAATTGATATGGCTTGGTTGAACAATGCTTATGGCAATACAAAAAATACTATCAAACCTCAGGTGGATATGTACACTATCGAAGGTAAAGATGTGATTATATTGGCTGAAGGCAGATTAGTAAACTTAGGTTGTGCAACAGGTCACCCATCATTTGTAATGAGTAATTCATTTACAAATCAAACATTAGCACAACTAGAATTGTGGACTAATACAGCATCATACGAAAATAAAGTGTATGTATTACCTAAACATTTAGATGAAAAAGTAGCTCGTTTGCACTTAGCTAAAATTGGTGTTGTTTTAGATGAATTAACACCTGACCAATCAGCATATTTGGGCATTCCGAAAGATGGTCCGTTCAAACCTGAATATTATAGATACTAAGAAAGTTACCAGTTGCTGGTTTCTTGAAAATACAAAATCCCGAATCATTAAATTGGTTCGGGATTTTTTTTGCGCTGATATAATTCAATAATAATAAGTGATATTAAAATAAACCCAAATACTCCGTTGTAAGTGGTGTAAGCTCCTGAAAATATAATAATTGGTGTGAACGATAATGGCAACGAAATAATAATTAATTTACAATAATCCCATTTTGACCTTCTATACAAATAATATGCAACAGGAAAAATCAACCAGCCAATAAAAGGGAATGGTAGTGTAATTGAAAGAGTACTTAAAATCCGTTTTAATAATATTTCAAAATACCAAAGTGGATCAGATTTTACCGTTGATAAAATTTTTTCTTTCATTGTTTCTTCGTATTCAGGTATTTCATCAAATTTTTTATGATAAAATTTTTCGTTATCATAGCAATCATCCAACACAAATTTATTTGAATAATGTAAAGGTAATTTATATTTTTTTTGCAGGATAGGCATAGCATAATTATAGGCAACTCTATCATCCCACTTAAATCCATATTTAGTATCAAAATCACCTAAACCACAAACCATTGGATGCCAAAACTGATGGCCACTAATGTATGGGCCGGTATATAAATGGCCTTTTTTTGTTTTTACTAATTGATAGGATTCATTTATTTTTTTTGTAAAATAAAATTCTATAGAGTTTTTAGTGGCAAAAAATGAAACTAAAATTATTGTTATTAAAAGTGTTTTGCGTAATAAGTTTAATTCAATTGAAAATAATATTATTAATAGAAGTGATGCTAAAACTATAGAAATTTCATTTCGTATTTCAACATTAAATCCAATAATTATTGATGAAATGAGAGCGAATAAAATCTGTTTTTTTAATCGTTTTTCAATTCCATAAAGTGTAGTTAAATTTAAGCCAAGTATTATAAAAAATGTGGAGCCTAATAATCCAAAAATATTTTTATTACAATATATTTCAAAAATAAAATATGGACAATAGTTGATTAGTAATACTATAATAAAGCCTAATAATGGTTGATTGATTTTGTAAAACCCTATGTATAATATCATTAAAGCAATAACAAAAAATAAAGCATTAAATAATTTTACCGACGGTTTTTGTGCTGAATTTGCAAGAATGGCATTGGGTAAAAAAGTAAATATGCGGCCATTTTCACCTAGCCTGGCCCAATATTTATATTCATTCATTAATTCATTTCCATGGTTTGTTATTTCGTTAACAGCGGCTTGTTTTGAGTATTGTAATGGATGATGATTGGTTGTTAAAGGAAAATAATTTGTATAATAAAAAAAATATACAAATTGATGTGCTTTGTCGTAAGCTAAGCCTGTAGTGCCTTTGCGGCATTGAATATACCTTATGCCCTGTGTAATTTTGATTTCGGTGATGGCATAAATTGCAATATTGGAAATAAGAATATAACCTAAAAAATAAATTAATGATTTGTTTTTTAGCCAACCTTCAATGTTTGTGAGTAATTGCATCAAACAATATGTTGTTTAATGATATATAAAGGTCGGTTTCGGATTTCTACCAAAATCTTTTTTAAATAAATAGCTGCTATTGAAAGCATACAACTAAAACTCAAAATTAAGATGCTTGTTAATTGCATCAAATTCAATTGAAAAAAATTAAATTGATGTGCAATAACGCCTGTTAGAATAAAAATTGGGCTGAAAATAATTAATGAAATTGGTTTTGTTGAAAATAAAAAAATTGCATTAATCGCTAACTTAAAAAGTGTAAAAAAATTATTTGAACTAGCCCCAAATTTGCGATCAGGAACAATAAAATTTAATGTTGTTTTATTAAATCCAATAGTTTGAATATGCCCACGGATTAATCTGTTTTTTTCACGAAAATGTAAGCTTAATATTTTAGCCACTTGATTTGATATTAATGAAAAATCGGGCGAATTAGATTCAAGATTAATATCCAATATTTTATTTAAAATAAAATATGATATAGCTAAAAAGCAGGTTTTGAAAAAGTTGTTTTTTATCAAGTTGGTTCGCTTCATCAATACAATATCATTTCCGTTTTCATACGCAACTAACATGTTGGCTATTATTGATGGCGGATGCTGACCATCTGAGTCCATAATAATTACTGCGTCACCTGTTGAGTGGTCAATCCCTGCAAGCATAGCTACTTCGTGCCCATAATTTTTTGAAAATTCAATAATTTGATGGTGTATTTTTTCTGAATGATAGGTGAGCTGAATATGTTCCAG
>JBEANU010000028.1:0-10758 GCA_041165265.1 Bacteroidota bacterium
CTTAAAACCATTGATGGAACTGCATTTGTGAACGCTGGCGATATTGATTTAAAATCGGCTTCTGTTGGATTGCAACAATTATTTTACAGCGATAATTTACAAGTGGGATGCTTTGGTTCAATCGAAAATTCTTTTCCATTTTTAAAAACAAAAATTAAAATTAATGGTGCTGAATTTCAAATTCAATCCCAATTGAATGGTAATTATAATGTAATAAACATTGTAGCAGCAGCGGCTGTGGGCAGCTATTTTGGTGTTTCGAACGAACAAATTAAAAATGCAATTGAAAATTATAAGCCTGCTAATAATCGTTCGCAATTGATAGAAAAGAATGGAAATCATTTTATAGTGGATTGTTATAATGCAAACCCAAGCAGCATGAAATTAGCGATTGAAAGTTTTGCCGAAATGCCTGTAAAAAATAAAATTGCCATCGTAGGTGATATGTTTGAATTGGGCAATCATAGTGAGTTTGAACATCTTCAAATTGCTCATCAATTAAATAATTCATCTTTTGAAAAAGTAATTATTGTAGGAAAAGAATTTGCAAAATTGAAAACAGAATTCAGTCATTTTATTTCATTTGAAACAACAACTGAATTAAAACAATGGTTAAATGAACAACAATTTACTAATCACACATTTTTGTTGAAAGCCTCAAGAGGCATGGCTTTAGAGAAATTGTTGGATTAATTTATTACTTACTAATTGCAACTTCATTAATTGATTTTTTATTAATCTCTTCCTCTAATTTCATCATTAAATCATTTCCATGTAAGTCACGAGCCACAATTATTCCTTGCGGATTAATTAAAAAATTTGTTGGAATTTGATTAATATAATAAGCTTTACAAACAGCACTATTCCATCCTTTCAATTCGCTTACGTGTGTAGCCCAATCTAAATGATCGGCTTTAATAGCATCAAACCATTTACTTTTATCATCATCTAATGAAACACTAAAAACTATAAAATTTTTGTCTTTAAATTTCTTGTAAGCTGCTACCACGTTAGGATTTTCATTTCGACAAGGCTTGCACCAACTTGCCCAAAAATCTAACAATATCCATTTCCCTTTATTTTTTGATAATTTAATTATTTCATCTTTATAAGTAGGTAATTCAATATCCTTAAATGACTTACCCACGATATCCTCAACAAAATGACTATATTTTTCAATATACTCTTTTGCTAATTTATTATCTGGTAAATTTTTTTGTAACCTACTTGATAGCTTTTGAATTAATGCTAAATCCTTTTCAGGGTTTAGCATAGTGGCGGCAAAAATTGCCGTTAAATCGCTGTGAGTTGTATCAATTAAAATACGAACTCTTTCAATAAATGCATTGGCTTTTTGATTAGATGCATTTTCAAAATTGGCTAAGATTGAATCTCCTACACCTTGCTGCTGAAGCACTAAATACTGTTTTTGTATGGAATCAATTTCATTGTTATTGGTTACCAATTGATGAATTAAATGAGTTAATAAAATGGATTCATTTGAACCCATGATAGTATATACAAAAGGTTGATTTACATCAGCATGAAGTTCAATCTTTGAATTATCAAGTATCAAAAAATAATTAATGCTTGATGTAGTTCTAATTCTATACAACCCTTTTTGCTTTACACTTCCTTCAAACTCAAATTCACCATTTTTATCTGTAATTACGGTATCAATTGTTACATCATTACCAGCCAATGATAATTCATCTAAAAATATTTTTTGATTGGTATAATTTTTTATTTCACCATTTACCTTATAACCCTTATGATTATTGGTATTACATGATACTAACACAAAAAATAAACTACATAAAAATAAAAGTGATTTCATTTTTTTTTAATTATTTAGATATTGATTTACTAATTGGTTCACAATTTTAGGCTCTGCCTTGCCTTTGCTTAATTTCATCACTTCGCCTACAAACAGGCCCTGTAAGCTAGTTTTACCATTTTTATATTCAATAATTTTTTCAGGAAATTTAGCTAAAGCTTGCTTTACTAGTTCTTCAATGGCAGATGCATCACTTTCTTGCAATACATTTAATTGCTTGGCTAAATCCAAAATATCGGCTGTTGGATTTTCAATCAAAGCAGGAAATATTTTTTGTGAAGCAACCGTATTTGAAATTTTATTTCCGTCAATTGCATCTATCAATTCACTGATTTTTTGGGGTTGAATGGGAAACACTGAAATTGAAATTGCTTTTTCATTCAAATATCCTTTGATGCCTACCATTAGCCAGTTTGCAGCCGACTTGTAATTTTTTTGAAATGATATTAATTGCAAATAATAGTTTGCAATTTCTTTTTCATCAGCCAACACATTAGCATCATATTCGTTCAAACCAAATTCAGTTTTAAAACGATGTATCAGTTCTTCAGGTAAAGCAGGCATTTCAGCTTTTGCTTCTGCAATAAATTCATCTGTTAAAATTACGGGTGGTAAATCGGGTTCAGGAAAATATCTATAATCATTTGCAGCTTCTTTGCTTCGCATATCAAAAGTGCTTCCATCAGCAGCGTTAAAGCTTCTAGTCTGCATTTCAATCCATTCATTATTTTCAACCATGGTTACTTGCCTTACAAATTCAAATTCAATAGCACGTTTTACGTTTCTGATTGAATTCATATTTTTCACCTCTACTTTTGTTCCAAATTTTTCAGCACCTTTTAATCGTACCGAAATATTACAATCGCAACGCAATGAACCTTCTTCCATATTTCCATCACAAATATCTAAGTAGCGTACTAATTTTCTGATATAAGTTAAATACTCATAGGCATCATCGGCGCTTCGTAAATCAGGCTCGGTAACTATTTCAATCAATGGTACACCAGCACGATTTAAATCAATCAATGAATTAAAAGGATCAATATCATGAATGCTTTTACCTGCATCTTCTTCTAAATGAATTCTGGTAATGCCAATATATTTTTCTTCGTCATTCACTTTTATTTTCACTTTTCCCTCCGTACAAATGGGTGTAGTGTGTTGTGTAATTTGATACCCTTTTGGCAAATCAGCATAAAAATAATTTTTACGTGCAAAAGCATTGTATCTGTTAATGTTGCAATTAGTAGCTATGCCCATTTTTATAGCATAATTTAACGATTGTTCGTTCATTACCGGCAATGTGCCTGGATGCCCTAATGAAATTGGGCTAATTTGCACATTGGGTGATAAGCCAAACTCAGTTCCATCACTACAATATGCTTTTGAATTGGTTTGCAGTTGTGCATGAACTTCAAGCCCAATCACCATTTCGTATTTATCTAAAATTGATTTTTCCATATTAAAAAATGAAATGCAAATGTAAATTGAAATTATTTTTTATTGGTACTTTTTGATGCATTCATCAAGCAAAATGTTTCAATACCACTAAACACAAAATAACATAAGCCAAATGCTGCAATAAAATGAATTTTTATTTTTTCACAAATAGATAAATAAATCATTACAAAAATTAATGATAAAAATAATTTCAGCATAAAACTTCCATAAAAAAACTTTAAAAAATCAGCATTTTTATCAGATTTTATACCCAGCATACTAAAAAAATAAATAGCCGGCGAAAGCAATCCGTAAAAGATAAAACATACCCAAAAATCTTGCTGCATAAAGGTATAAGTGGGGCGCAAATATGTAAGTAATGCAATTATTAACCCTATTAATATAAGGCTTGCTGTATAAAGTTGAAGGTAAAGTTTATGCACTGAAAATTTATGGCTTGGTTATTTTTTTAATCAATAAATAAAGGGAAGTTATCACAGCAATTACAGCAAATAATAAGGTACACCATGGCTTATTATAATGTAGTATTTTATCACAATAGTTCCCTATTAAAAAACTTATTAATAATACTGCTACAATTTGATATGCTACTTGTGAATATGCAGCAAAATCATTAAGCGATTGCTTCTTGGGTCTTTTGCTCAAAACTTGGTTTTAATTTTTTATCTGTACTTGTTGTACTTGAATTCATGATACATGAACCATTGAATTTTGCGCCATTTTCAACCACTAATTTGGCTGTAAAAATATCACCATCTACAACTGATGTATTTTTCATGAATAATAAATCTTGGGCATGAATATCACCGTTTACTTTGCCAAAAATATCAGCGCCAAAACAATCAATATTACCATCAATGCTACCCATTGGGCCAATTACCACTTTTGCTTTTGTGGTGATATTTCCTTTCATATTTCCATCTAATCTTATATCGCCATCACTACTAATATTACCCTCAATTTGTGTTCCTGGGTTGATATTAGTGGGCATTACAGGCGCTCCTTTTTTTGAACTGTTGTTATTATCAAACATGGCCATAATTTAAGCTATTTTGGGGTGATTAATTAAGTTGCAAAATAACCAAAACATTTATCATTTGCAAGGTTATTAGCAAATTAAGAGGCGGTTACTACTATTTAAAATTTATAAAATCCTTAGGGTTTACTGCAATGCCATTGTACCATAGTTCAAAATGAAGATGTGTGCCTTTTGATAATTCACCGGTATTGCCTACTAATGCTATCACATCACCTGCTTTTACAAAATTGCCCACTTTTTTGTATAATACTGAACTGTGTTTGTAATTAGTAACAATGCCGTTGGCATGCTGAATGGCAATGGTGTAGCCGTTCTCCAATGTCCAATCACTAATTACTACAACACCATCTAAAACAGCTTTAATAGGTTCATTTTTAGCTGCTACCACATCTACCCCAAAATGACTTGCGGATGGATTAAATAAGGATGTAATTGTACCTTTTATGGGTGCAAAAAAATAAAATTCTGATATTTTTGTTCCTGATTTTACTTCACCCAAATTTGAATTGCCTGATTTATTTTTAATTAAAAATTTTTCTTTTTTTTCTTCCGTATTTCTTAAAGCTGCATCATCTGGCGAATTTGATTCTAAATTAATATTATCATAATTATTATTATCAGATTTTACTGCTTGTTCAGGCTTGGTTTCACTAATATTTCCATTAATAATATTATTGATATTTTGTAAATACTTATCAGTTGCTTCAGCCAATTGTACTAATGAATCTGATTTTAAGCGTAACTGTATAATTTCATTACGGCTACTTACATCGCCATAGCCAGGTATATATTCTTTAATGGGTGTTGCAATAATTATCATTACAGTTATAATAATTAAACTTACTGATAATGTGCTTAATGCAATAAATATATTTAAACGGCTCAAACGGAAGCTGGCAAGCTCCTGATAGGTTTTATCATTCATGATAACTAACCTATATTTATTTTTAAGTTGTTGCCAAAAGCTACGTTTATTTTTACCTTGTTCCAAAATAGTTTTGTTTTGAATTTTATTTTGCGAAAAATAAAATATTTTTGCTGATAATAGCGTTTTAATAAATCTTAATAAAAGCGTTTACAATTAATTCCAAAGGTAACTTGAAATTTAATATTAGAAATAGATTTGTGTTTGCATTTGCATTTTTATGCTTTTGCTTTTTTGTATGCCCTACATTTTGTGTTGCTCAATCTACCAAAATAAAATCATCTACAGCTATAAGAAGTAAACCTTCAGGTGCTATCAATACTCAAAAATCAAATTCATCAACAAAAACAAATACAACAGGAAAAGTTGAACCCAAAGTTGAAGATGAAACATTTGGGAAAGATGATGGTACAGGTAAAGTAAATAAGCAGGGCAAGCGTTTCAGCCCAAAAATGATGTATCATAATCTTACAGTTAGATATAATTTTTATTACAATGCCCGTTTAAAATTAAACTTAGCATTAGATAAAGTAAAAAATACCCAAGAGGATGATTACACTAAAATTTTACCGCTTTATCCTGATGAAGCGGATGCTAGTTCAGTAAATCCTGATATGGATGAGGTGATAAAAAAAATGTCGAACGCTATTCAATTACACCAACCTTCGGTTTGGAAACCTGATTGTTATTTAATGATGGGCCGAGCTTATTATTACAAAAAAGAATATACTGATGCTTTAGAAGTTTTTCAATATTTACAAACACATTTTAAAATAAAAACTATTAAAGGAGTACCTGTTCCAACAAAAAAATTGTTTCATCAACCCGTTACCGATGTAGGATTGCTGTGGTTGATAAAAACATACATTCAGATGGAAAAATATAATGAAGCTGATGCTGTAATGGCTGAGGTTGAATCAAGAAAAGGATTTCCTGAAAAATTAAAAAACGATTTGAAATTATTACACACTTATTTATACATCAAATCAAAAGATTACAAACGTGCAATACCGCAGGTTACAGAGGCAATTAAACTTACAACCGACAAAAAATTAATACCCCGATATACTTTTATTGCCGCACAAATTAGAGAAGCATCGGGCAATAAAACTACTGCCATAAAAAGTTATAAAGAGGTGCTTGCATTAAAGCCTGATTTTGTAATGGATTTTAATGCTCGAAAAAAAATTGTAGAATTATATGGCACTATGGATAATGCACCTGCTGGTGAAGTAAGAACAATTTTGATGGGAATGCTGGCTGATAAGCGATTTAAAGATTATTGGGATGTAGTATATTATATGTTGGCTAAATTAGAATTGAAGGGCAAAAACGATAAACAAGCTATTGCCCAACTTAAAAATTCAATATTTTATAGCACCACTAATGCCACTCAAAAAGGACTATCATTTGAGTTGATGGCTGATGTTTACTACAAAAAATCACAATATATATTGGCCCGAAACCGCTATGATAGCACATTGCATTATTTAAGTACCAATCATGAAGATTATACTATTGTAAAAGAAAAAAAAGAAATATTAGATAATGTAGTTGCTAAAATCAGGATTATTCAAAAGGAAGATAGCTTACAAAAATTAGCTAATTTAAGTCCGCAGGCTTTAGAAAAAAAAGTGAGCCGAATGTTGGAAGCCAAGCACCGTAAAGAGTTAAACGATTCATTAGATAAATCAATAAAACAACAAGCTAATAATGATAATAAAGTAAACGGACAAAATGATGATGCAGCTGTTTGGTATTTTTATAATCCATCATTAAAAGGTTCAGGTTATAATGATTTTATTAGAAAATGGGGAAATAGAACCTTAGCCGATAATTGGCGAAGAAATAATAAACAATCAATTGCTGGTTCAGGAAACGAGGCTAATAAAGATAAAGATGATGAAAATGAAGATAAACCCAAACAAAAAGATAAAGATAAAAATGAACCTACTACTGAACTAGAAAAAGCTTTAGCCGATATTCCAACAACGGCTGAAGGAAAAGAAGAATCAGATAAAAAAATTATAAACGCCTATTTTGAATTAGCAAATATTTACAAATCAAAATTAAATAACAATAAAAAAAGTATTGAAACTTTTGAAAAATTATTAGAGCGATATCCAAGCAATAAATTTCAAAAAGAGTGTTATTACAACCTTTATTTACTGTATGAAAGATTGCCTGATTATGCAAAATCGGAATTGTACAAAAATAAAATTCTAAACAATTTTGCAGGTTCAACTTTTGCTAAAGCCATCAAAGATCCTGATTATTCAAAGAAAATTAGCAAATCAGAAACTAACCTAAATAAATATTACGAACAAACCTATCAACTATATATCAATGGTGATTATCAAGCCGTTTTATCTAATTGCAGTGGTGTTGATTCATTATTTAAAAACAATAAATTACAATCAAAATTTGATTTATTGGCAGCATTAAGTTTAGGTAAAACCCAAGATTTATCGGTATTTACAGCATCATTACAAAAAATTGTAGGCAAATATCCTAATACCGATGTAAAAACTAAAGCACAAGATATTTTAAACTCAATTGATAAACGTAAAAATGATATTTCATCACTTTCATCGGTTGTGGATACAAAAAACAAAACCAATGAAACACCAAAAGATGCAACCAAACAAAAATATTTATACGAACCGGGTAAAGCGCATTTTATTTTAATTGTGTTCACTAATATAAGCCCTAAAAACACGGCAGTGGTTTCGCAAATATCAAATTACAATACCCAAAATCATAGCCTTGATAATATTGAAGTGAGGCAAGAGTTGCTAAACTCAACAACTGAATTTTGTTCTATTAAAAACTTTAAAAATGCACAAGATGCAATGGAATACAGTGAAGAAATTGATTCAAAAGGAAATTTATTTAAACCACTTACTCCTGATGATTATCAAATTATTGTAATCACAAATGATAATTTTGCCAAGCTTCAAAAAAGTGGCGATGTGGAAGAATACCGAAATTTTTACGAAGAAAATTATAACAAATAATTGCAGCTATGGAACCAATAAACATATCCTTAAAAATTGCTGACCGTGACTATCCCTTGCGTATAAAACCAATTGATGAACAAAAAATAAAAAATGCTGCAGCCCACATCAATCAGCAATTAAAAGAATTAATGAACAAATATGATGGTAAGGATATGCAAGATTATATGGCTATGTATTTATTGATACAAATGAGTGATAACCATGCTACAATTCCGGAGGTTATTGATGTTGATTTTATTGATTCCTTATCAAAAATAAATGCCAATTTAGATAAACTATTAGGGTAAAGTTAGCGCACCAAATTTGCTTCAAATTCTTTCATCACATCAACTAATTTTTCAACCCCAATAAGTGGCATAGCATTATAAATAGAAGCCCTAAAAGCACCTACACTTTGGTGCCCAGCAATATTAATAATGCCCCTTGATGCTGCAAATTCTAAAAAAGGTTGTTCATATTTTTTTGTATAACTGAAAACAATATTTGTATTACTTCTAAATTTTTGATTCACATTATTCTCAAATAATTTACTTTCATCCAATGCATTGTAAATTAGTTCAGCCTTTAATTTGTTCTGTAAAAATATTTTTGAAAGGGTTTCATTTTTCATCCAACGCAGCATTAATAAACTTACATATACTGCATACACTGATGGTGTGCTATACACTGAATTTGCTGCTATGTTTTTTTTAAAATTAAATACTGAAGGGCAATTTTCATTCACTTTTGCAAGTAAATGTTTTTTGATAAAAACTATTGTACAGCCTGCTATACCAGTGTTTTTATGAGTTGATGCATAAATAAAATCAAATTGATTATAATTAATTTCCTTACTTAATAAACTGCTGCTCATATCAGCAAATAACGGAATTTTGGATATTGGAACAGCATCAAATTGAGTACCTTCAATGGTATTATTATGTGTGATGTGCAAAAATTCAGCGCTGTTATCCATTTCAAAATTTTCAGGAATAGTGCAATAATTATTTGTTGCGCTTGATGCTACTATTTTAGCATCACTTACCAAATTAGTTTCTGCAATTATTTTTTTACTCCAATAGCCTGTATCCACAAATGATGCATATTTTTTCTCAGATAAAAAATTCATGGGAATCATGGCAAATAAATTACTGGCGCCACCAGGTAAATATAAAATTTCAAAATCATCATTCAGCTTACAAAGCTCTTTCAACAAAGATTTTGCTTCGTTAATTATTTCGCTGTAGGTTTTGCTTCTATGCGAAATAGATACCATGCTTTCTTCATTTTTATAGTGCAACACAGCTTCAGCAGCTTGTTGTAGCACATCGTTGGGGAGCATCGCCGGACCTGAATTGAAATTAAATATTTTCATTTCAGCAAATATAATTGAATGCGGTGGATTAAATATTGATTATTACTTGCTAAAAAAATGATGTTCAAATATTAATCTTCTAATTCAAATTTTCAATTACATTGATTTCGATTCAATCAATACTTTATTTTTCCTACTTTGCAGGATAGGGCTGGGGTGAGGTCAAAAGAGGATTTTCAATTGATGTATCATCACTACCAAACGGTATTTATTTTATAAAAGCCACCGATACCAAAGGCAATGTAAGCATAGGAAAGTTTGTGAAAGAATAAAATATTTTCATTAATTTTATACCATGAATTTTGCGAATAAGTTGTGCTATACTTTAAATAATAAAGCGGTGAGTGGGGACACTCTCCTCGGTGTTGAAGCCGATTATAATTTGCGCCAAGGCTTATATGAAACTTTACGTACATTGCCCGATAGTCGAAAAGATTCGTTGGTTAATTATCCGCCAATTGATAATTTTTATCTGCAAGGGCAAAGTAGCAATTTTGAAGTAATGGCGCAAATAGATTCACTATTAGGTGATACTACCATAGGGATGCCAGCAGCTTTTGCGGCTGTAAACGCATTTAATCCTGTTAACCAAATTGAGCAAAATTTTAAAGATTATTATTTGTATTATTTGGGTTATATCACCTGCGGTGCATTATCATCAGCCGATTCAATGGCTTTATATCAATTAGCATCCTCATGCCCTGATATACAAGGTACATCAGTTTTTAGAGCCTTAGCCTTATATCATAGCCTAAGCCCCGATGATATGATAACTATGAATAATTGTGATAGAAACATAGAAACAGAAGATAGAGGCGAAAGAAAAAGAAATATAAAAAACATTAACAATGGTGTTGAAATTTATCCAAATCCATCTAATGGAAGTTTTGAAATAATTGTGCCAGACGAATCATCAACTTATTTAATATCAATAGTTAACTATATTGGTCAACAAGTTTATACTTCTCAATCTATTAATAGTAGCATAATTAATATGAAAACTGATTTTCCATCAGGTGTTTATATGATAACAATTAAAAATAAAACCACAAATGAAAATACTATTCAGAAAATTGTGGTGGAGTAACTTAATACTATCAAGAATCCTGCTACTAACAGGAT
>JBEANU010000029.1:0-3008 GCA_041165265.1 Bacteroidota bacterium
CCTAAAAAGTGTGAAGTGCCTGCCTGCAAAGCTTTTCCATCTTGCATTAAAGCTTCAATGCAATATGTTTCAACTGCACCTGCAAATCTTTCATTCGCAGTTTTTACACCTTTTACCACAGGCATTGCCATATAATTTTCAGCAAAATCGGCATACACATTTAGCATTTGCTCGGTTTCAAAAATTGCTTCTTGTTCAGTTGCATGCGCCGTATGTCCTTCTTGCCAAAGGAATTCAGTAGTTCTTAAAAATAATCTTGTCCGCATTTCCCAACGCACCACATTTGCCCATTGATTAATCAACAAAGGCAAATCTCGGTATGATTTTATCCAACTTTTATAAGTATGCCAAATGATAGTTTCAGATGTTGGTCGAACGATTAATTCTTCTTCCAACTTGGCTTCAGGGTCAACAATTACACCACCACCATTCGGGTCATTTTTCAAACGATAGTGTGTAACCACAGCACATTCTTTTGCAAATCCTTCAATATGTGCAGCTTCTTTACTCAAAAAACTTTTAGGAATAAACAAAGGAAAATAGGCATTTTGATGACCAGTGTCTTTAAATTTTTTGTCTAACACATCTCTCATGTTTTCCCACAATGCAAAACCATAAGGCTTTATTACCATGCAACCTTTCACAGCTGAATAGTCTGCCAATCCTGCTTTCAACACTAAATCAATATACCATTGTGAGTAATCTTGCTGACGTGATGTAATTTCTTTGCTCATTATTATCTGTTTTGAAAATGCAAATGTAATTTAAAATAAGAAGTGTGGTTTTGATTTTTTATAAAATGAAATAATTGTTTTGCCTAAATCCGATGATGAAATAGGTACGTAATTAGCTATTATTATTTAAGCCCAACTACGTATTTATTATGAATCAACCCACACTTAATTTGGGAGCACTATTTTTAAAAGAGATGAAACAAACTTTTAGTGTTTTAAAATCGCCAGCATTACGCATTTTTGATGAAAAATATATTCTTAGTTTTTCTATCATGGCAACTTGTTTCAACTTTTGCTATTGCCCTTTTTCTTTTTTTGTTTTACATAATACTTTAGGGGCTATCATTAATGGTGCATCATCGGTTTTATTGGCTATTATTATTTATTCCAGAAGAAATAAGTGGATTGGACGTACCACATCTGAAAATTTATTGCTTTCCATTGCCTATTTAACCATGTTTTCATTAAGCTATCGGTCAGGTGGTTTAACCTCGGCAATTGTGCCATGGTACATTGTAATCAATATGTTTTCGTTAACGGTGAACAATAAAAAAGTGGCTATTTTCTGGACATTGATGGCATTATTTAGTATCGCTTTTTTTTGGATTGCTGAAGCATTTTTTGATTATCGATTTCCTAATGATTATTCTGGAAATGCCTATTACACATGGTTTTTTGTGGTAATTGTTGGAGTGTTTTTATTAGGAATAAAAATAGTAGGAGTGATTGAAGAACGCAACGCAGAGTTTATTGAAACGCTTACTGAAAAAAATTTGGAATTACAAAAATCGAAGGAAGAAATTGAGCACTTACAACATTATAAAGAAAATTTTTTGGCAAACATTACCCATGAACTTCGTACACCGCTAAATGCTATTAAAAGTATTTCAGAATTATTGAAAATGGAGAACTCGGATTTTGAAAAAAATGAAATGATTGATGGCTTAAATAAATCGAGTAATCATTTATTAAATATGATTAATGATGTACTTGATTTTTCGAAATTGAAAGAAGGAAAATTGATTTTACGCCAGCAATCATTTGTGTTGGAAGACTGTATTAACACAGCTTGCAGGCTAATGAAAATAAATGCAAATGATAAAGGCTTGGCATTTGTATTACACAAAAAATCATTACCCAAAAATGTAATTGGCGATGAAAGTAGATTGATTCAGATGATGGTAAACATAATTGGAAATGCTATAAAATTTACAACTTCAGGTTCAATAAAAGTAGATTGTTCCGCAGAATATTTAGACGCTAATAAATGTACTGTTAGAATTAAAATATCGGATACTGGTATGGGTATTTCGGACGAAAAAATTAAGTCAATTTTTGATGACTATGTACAAGCTGATGAAAATATAGCTGCTAAATTTGGTGGAACAGGGCTTGGCTTGGGCATTACAAAGCGATTGGTTGAATTGCATCATGGTTCAATTGAATGCGAAAGTAAATTGAATTTGGGCACCTGTTTTACTATTTATTTGCCATTCGAGTTTTCTGAAAATGAAAATGAAACCACCTCAAATGATTCAAATTTTGAATTTATTAAATCATCTGAAATAAAAATTTTAGTAGTAGATGATAACAAAATGAATTTGTTTGTTGCTGAAAAATTAATTGAAAAATCATTGCCATTAGCAAAAATATATAAAGCCGAAAATGGTTTTGAAGCACTTGATTTTATTGCAAAAAATAAAGTTGATATTATATTGATGGATATGAAAATGCCACAAATGGATGGCCCAACTGCTGCCTTTGAAATCAGAAAAATTAAAGCTTATGAATCGATTCAAATTATAGCCATGACAGCGGCTACATCAGATGCTGAAATAAACGAATGTTTGCAATCAGGTATGAATGATTACATTTCAAAACCATTTTATAACAACGAATTATTAAGCAAAATTCAATTGGCGTATCATAAAATTAAAGATGGAAAAATGATAAGTTTAAACTGATTCTACTACAACCATTTTTTACGTTTAAACCATAAATAAATAATCACTGTAATGATTACCATAGTTAACCAAACAATGGGATAACCGTATTTATTATCAATTTCAGGCATAAATTTAAAATTCATTCCATACACTCCAACTATAAAAGTTAAAGGCATAAAAAATACTGAAAATATGGTTAATACTTTCATCACTTCATTAGTTTTTTGTGATGAAAGTGATAGATAGATATTCAGTAAATTGGTTACATCTTCATGTGCTTGATTATAAAGCGTAATCAACTTTGTGTGTAAATCTTTTACATCTTGCA
>JBEANU010000030.1:0-3545 GCA_041165265.1 Bacteroidota bacterium
ATTTAGGTTTAGTCAAATCCAATTTCAATTATCAAATTGCTTTCAAAGCCTCTTTAATCAACGCTTCCACTGTGTTTATACCTGGCATAGCTTTATTTATTTTACTAATTGAACTATCTGCCTGAGTACGATTAAATCCTAATGCCATTAATGCTGATAACGCCTCAGCCTGAATATTATTGTATGCAAAATTATTAGTACTCACATTTTTAATATCAGTGGTTTTAAGCATTTTATCTTTCAGTTCTAAAATCATTCGTTTGGCAGTTTTAGGACCAATGCCTTTTATTTTTTCTAACAACTTTTCATTCTCTTGAATAATAGCTTGCTGAATTTCATTAGGCAGAATAGATGATAAAATCATTCGAGCCGTTGAGCAACCTACCCCACTAACGCTAATTAATTGTTGGAATAATATTTTTTCAGATTCATCAGCAAAGCCATACATGGTATGAGCATCTTCGGTAATGTGCAGATAAGTGTGCAATTTTACCGTTTTTTCATTCTGAATTTTGGTATAACTATTCAATGAAATATTCATTAAATATCCTATACCATTATTTTCAACCACTACAAATGCAGGATTTTTTTGAACCAACTCACCTTTGATATATGCGTACATAATTTCAGTATTATCTATTTCATTGCAAGATAAAAAACTCTGCTTATTTAAAGTATTTGAAGGAAATAAATATCAGCTTATACAACACTTTTTACAATAAAAAAACCCCGATGAAGAAAACTTGCATCGGGGTTAAAATCAACTTCTATTCACCCTGAGTCAAAAGTAGTTTTTCAATTAATTGATGTTGAAAATACAGCTCAGTATTTTTTATAATATAATTGTGAATTGTATGATGAAATAGGCAATTAAAAATTTAGTTTGGTTTTCTTAAATAAAATCAGTCCATCAAAACCAACTATTAATACATCAACACAGTATTTTTGAGCCCACATAAATTAATTTTAGTATGAAATATTTAATTGCTGGTTTAGGAAATATTGGTGATGAATATGCCAACACAAGGCACAACATAGGTTTTATGATTTTAGATAAAATTGCCACTGATAAACAATTAAGGTATATTGAAAAAGGAAACGCCTACATTACTGAAACAAAATACAAAGGCCGAACTTTTTATTTTATCAAACCCACTACTTACATGAATTTAAGCGGCAAAGCAGTGCGTTATTGGCTGAATGATTTAAAAATAGACAAACAAAATTGTTTGGTATTGGTAGATGATTTGGCTTTGCCATTAGGGGCTTTGCGCCTTAAACCTAAAGGTAGTGATGGCGGACACAATGGTTTAAAAAGCATTGATGTTGATTTAAATAGTAATAATTATCCTAGATTACGCTTTGGTATTGGTAGTGAATTTTCAAAAGGGAAACAGGTGAACTATGTGTTAGGGAAATTTACAGATGATGAAAACAAAATAATTCAACCTAAAATTGAAAAAGCCATCAACATGATTTTTGATTTTGGAACTATTGGTTTAGAACGAACCATGACAGCCCACAATGAATAACCAATTATTGAACAACTATAATGATGATAAATAAATTACAACATTTTATTACACAGCATCAACTTTTTTCAGCCAATGAAAAAATAATTGTAGCATGCAGTGGTGGCTGTGATTCAGTATTGTTAAGTATTTTATTACATCAACTAAATTACAAAATAGTATTGGCTCATTGCAATTTTAAGCTACGAGGTGATGAAGCAAATGAGGATGAAAATTTTGTAAAACAATTAGCCCAACAATTAAATACAGAATTTTATTCCGTACATTTTGATACAGAAAAATACGCCCAGCAAAACAAACTAAGCATACAGCAAGCTGCTCGAAAATTAAGGTATGATTGGTTTGAAAAATTATTAGTGGATTTACAATTTGATAAAATAGCTACAGCCCATCACCTAAATGATAGTATTGAAACTGTTTTCATAAATTTAATAAGAGGAACCGGAATTGCAGGATTAACAGGCATTGCAGCTAAAAAAAATCATATAGTTAGGCCCTTATTATTTGCTACACGTAATGAATTAGAAACGTATGCCGCTATCCATAAAATTAATTTCAGAACCGATAGTAGTAATTTAAATGAGGATTATACTCGGAATAAAATCCGCCATCAAATCATACCCATTTTGCAAACCATCAATCCATCATTTGAAACTACAATGCAAAAAAACATGGACCGATTTGCAACCACTGAAAATATTTTTACTGCCTCTATTCATAAAAAAATACAATCAGCCATCACACAAAATAATAATGAATGGCGCATCAATATCAAATTGATTCATCACCATTTTGCATTTGCCACTTTGCTATTTGAATTATTGAAACCCTTTGGTTTCAATGCTTCACAGGTTGATTCAATAATTACAGCAAAGGAATTAAAATCAGGCAATGAATATTTTTCTGAACAATACCGAATGGTTTTACATCAACATCAGCTAATTATTACCCTAAAAAACATAGCTCATAATTCTGTAATTATTGTAGATGAAAATGAAGCAAATATCACTCTATCAAATAGTACAATTGGTATTGAAAAAATAAATTGGAGTGCTGAAAACAAAATTGATGCAGCTAAAAATGTTGGATTAATTGATGCAAAAAAAATTACCTATCCATTAATTTTCCGTCATTGGAAACAAGGCGATTATTTTTATCCGATAGGAATGAACAACAAGAAGAAAAAACTGAGTGATTACTTTACTCAGCTAAAACTAAATACTTTTCAAAAAGAAAAAACTTGGCTGCTTTGCAGCGGTGATTATATTGTGTGGGTGGTAGGAATGAGGTTAGATGAGCGTTTCAAAGTAACTGAACAATCAAAGCAAGTTTTAAAATTAACAATCAAAACCCATTAAATGATGATTTGGAAATATAAATTTGATGCAACAACTATTACACAATTATTCATGACGGATAACATGATTGGGCTTTTAGGCATTGAGTGCATTGAAGTTGGCAATGATTATTTAAAAGCCAAAATGCCAGTTGATTATCGTACCAAACAATCAGCAGGATTGTTGCATGGCGGTGCCAATGTTACATTGGCTGAAAGCATTGGAAGTTTGGCGGCCAACTTTTGTGTTGATCAGGATAATTATTACGCAGTAGGTTTAGAGATCAACGCCAATCATATCAGAACTAAGCATGATGGCTGGGTGTATGGCATTGCAAAACCAATTCATATTGGTCAATCAACACAAATTTGGGAAATAAAAATTGTAGATGATGCTGATAAATTATTATGCATTGTGAGGCATACGGTAGCCGTATTACCAAAAAGTGCAGCGCATAAAATGCATTTTAGCTTGCCTAAAATGTAACTATAATAGCTTTATTAAATCAATCATACCTTGCGTTGCAGGTTTTTCAATAGATGTTAAATTTTTTAACGCAGGCAGGTTTGGTAATTTTTTATCCACTACATAAATTGGTGTATTAAATGGTATGTAATTTACCAAATTAGCAGCAGGATACACCGCTAACGAAGTTCCTACAATTAAAAAAATATCA
>JBEANU010000031.1:0-2959 GCA_041165265.1 Bacteroidota bacterium
AAAAACCTTTTTTCAATCAAATCAAAATTGTATATTCGCAAATCAATTTTCAAAATAAATCTAAAATGGAAATCAAAGAAATTCAGGAACTAATTAAAATGTTCGACAAATCTAATCTTGGTGAACTTGCATTAGAGAAAAAAGATTATAAAATCACTTTAAAAACTAAAGAAAAAGAAACCATAGTTACTACGGTTAGTGCTGCTCCTGCAACAATGATTGCTGCTGCACCAATTGCAGCACCTGCGCCTGTAGCTGCTTCAGCACCTGCTGCTCCTGCAAATACACCAGCCCCTGCTGCTGCAAGCGGAACACAAATTAAAGCACCAATGGTTGGTACTTTTTATCGTAGCGCTGGTCCTGATAAACCTGTGTTTGTAAAACCAGGTGATAAAGTGAAAAAAGGTCAGGTAATTTGCATTATTGAAGCCATGAAATTATTCAATGAAATTGAATGCGAAATGGATGGAACAATTGTGAAAGTTTTAGCTGATGATGCTTCACCAGTTGAATTTGATCAGCCGTTGTTTATAATCGAATAAAAAAATGTGCTTATTTGCTAATGTGCTATTTTGCTAATTAAAACACAAAATTATTTATGCAAAAAGAATTAATTGAAAAAAATCCAATACTAAAACACTCAGTTGATTTTTCATTAGCAGTAATTAATTATTGTGAAACATTAGATGTAGCAAAAAAATATATTATTAGCAAGCAACTTTTTCGTTCAGCTACATCAATTGGGGCTAATGCGATGGAGGCTCAAAACGCAGAAAGCAGAGCAGATTTTATTCACAAAATAAAAATATCGGCAAAAGAAGCAGACGAAACGCAATATTGGTTAAACACTTTGCACCTATGCCAAAGACTACCCAAATTGTAATGAATTATCGCAAAAATTGATTGAAATTCAAAGATTATTAAACAGTATTTTAAATACATCAAAAAAGAAAAATCCGATTAGTTACTTTTTAAGTTTTCTAATTTTTTAACCGCAATGGCTTTTATCATCAGCATATTAGCACATTAGCATATTAGCACATTATAAAAAATGTTTAAAAAAATATTAATTGCCAATCGTGGTGAAATTGCACTTCGTGTAATTCGTACTTGTAAAGAAATGGGCATCAAAACAGTTGCTGTTTATAGCACTGCCGATAAAGATAGCTTGCACGTTCGTTTTGCTGACGAGGCTGTTTGCATTGGCAAACCAGCAGGGAAGGATTCGTACTTGAATATTCCACAAATAATGGCAGCAGCCGAAATCACTAATGCCGATGCAATTCATCCGGGTTATGGTTTCTTGGCTGAAAATGCGAAGTTTAGTGAAATCTGTGCTCAATATGGCATTAAGTTTATTGGACCAACACCTGAAATGATTCGTAAAATGGGTGATAAAATCACTGCAAAAGATACGATGATTAAAGCTGGAGTTCCATGCATTCCGGGTAGTGATGGTTTAGTAGATGATGTTGAAGAAGGAAAGAAAATTTCAAACGCAATGGGCTATCCAGTTATCATAAAAGCCACAGCAGGTGGTGGTGGCAAGGGCATGCGTATTGTATGGAAAGAAGACGAATTTGAAAAACAAATTACTGCTGCTCAAACTGAAGCTGGTGCTGCATTTGGCAATAGTGGAGTGTATATTGAAAAATATATTGAAGAACCACGACATATTGAAATTCAGATTGCTGGAGATCAATTTGGTACTGTTTGCCACATGAGTGAACGTGATTGTTCCATTCAACGCCGTCATCAAAAGTTGGTGGAAGAAAGTCCTTCACCATTTATGACTCCTGAATTAAGACAAAAAATGGGTGAAGCTGCTTGTAAAGCTGCTGGCGCAATTAATTACGAAAGTGTTGGAACTATTGAATTTTTGGTGGACAAACATCGTAATTTTTATTTCATGGAAATGAATACTCGTATTCAGGTTGAGCATTGTGTTACTGAGGAAGTAATCAATTTTGATTTGATAAAAGAACAAATAAAAATTGCAGCTGGTGTGCCCATCAGTGGTAAAAATTATACGCCACAAATGCATGCAATTGAATGCCGTATTAATGCAGAAGATGTGTTCAATGATTTCCGTCCTTCACCGGGCAGAATCACTGTTTATCATCAACCTGGTGGTCATGGCGTTCGTGTGGATTCACATGTTTATGGTGGTTATATGATTCCGCCATATTATGATAGTATGATTGCAAAATTGATTGTAATTGCTCAAACACGTGAAGAAGCCATCAATACTATGCAACGTGCATTAAGTGAATTTGTGGTAGAAGGAGTTCATACTACAATTCCATTTCATCAACAATTAATGAAGAATGAAGATTTCTGTAAAGGAAATTTTACTACTAAATTTTTAGAAACATTTAATTTAGAAAAACCTTAGTTTCCTAATTTATTATAAGCCGCTTCAATTTTTTGAAGCGGCTTTTTTATTTCAATTTTACAAATGAAAAAAAATATTACTGTTTTATTATTTACAATGCTTTTGGTTAGCTGTCATCAATTCAAACCATTAGAATACAGAAAATTAACTGATTTTAAATTTGTGATGTTCAAACTGAATAAAATTGAATTTAAAACCAATTTAATAATGCACAACCCAAATAAAATTGGAATTGATTTAATTGATTCAGATATGGATATTTACATTAATGATAGATTATTGGGCAAAACCAAACAGATTGAATCGATACGCATCAACCGACTTTCAGACTTTACATTACCACTAGATGTTGATGTAGCAAAGGGTTCTATCAATTTAAGTTTTTTAAAAGGTATGTGGGAAAGCATGCAAAAAGGAAAAGTGAAAGTAACTATCAAAGGAAAATGTAAGTTTAATAAAATGGCAATTCCGTTTAACTTTCCTGTTGATTATTCTGAAAATGTTGATTTAAAAGTGCCTGATTTATTTTAAAAAAGATTAAACTATTTTACAACATTAAAAGCA
>JBEANU010000032.1:0-13979 GCA_041165265.1 Bacteroidota bacterium
CCCCATGAGTGCTTCACCTTTTCATAACTTAAGGTATGCGTATTATAAAAATATTTTACTTTTCTGAATGCCATTTTTTAAAGAGTTTCAAAAATAAACTTTTAGTTTTTAAACGCCAAACTTTAAAACTTATTTAAGAAAAATTAAAAACAGTAACCTACTGCAATACTTGGAAATAAATAAGGTATATAAGATGGTTTTGAAGGATATAAATACAACTCCATTTTATAAATTCCACCAGATGCTAATAATTTAAATAAAAAATTTCCATTTGGTTTCTGATATCTATATCCAAAGTGAAAAATGATAGGCAAAAGGAAATCTTTTTTTTCAAGATTATAGGTTTGAAATAATTTCAAACCAGCTCCAGCATCAATATGGCTTTTATTCGACAACGAATACAGTTGATTCCAATTAAACATAAATTGCAGATCAGATTGATTGAAAAAAAATCTATATGGCGCATAGCTGAACCCTACTTCTGCTAATGATTTAAAATGTTTAGATTGATAAACTAAGCGTTCATAGTTGAATGAATACAAAACGCCTGAACCCAATAATTCAAAAGTGATATTATTTTTCTTTTTAAATCTCCAAGTTGAGTCGCTTTGTGCATTACAACAAATTGAAATTAAAAGAAATAAAAATAGAATCCCAATTTTTTTCATACGTTCGTTTTTCCAAATGTAATATATTTATAAAAAAACTAGATTGAATAATGAAACTATTTCTAGCCCTAATTACAGTTTTTATTATTTGTTTTACAACCTATTCTCAACCCACTGCTATTAAAAATTTAGTGTTAGAAGGTGGCGGAATACGTGGTATTGCATACGTTGGTGCAATTGATGAATTGCAGAAAAATCACACCTTAGATAGCATCAAAAATATTGCAGGAACATCAGCAGGAAGTATTATTGCGGCTATGCTTTCAGTTGGTTATACTTCAAATGAATTAATCACAATTTTAAGCTCCATTAAATTTCAAAAATTTAATGATAATGAATTTGGATTTATTTCTGGCAGCAAACGGATGCTTGATAAATACGGCTGGTATAAAGGAAATAAATTTGAAAATTTTATCGAAAAACTCATGGCAGAAAAAACTGATATTAATGCCATCACATTGAAACAATTACATGAATTGCATGTAAAAAACCCAAATCAATTTAAAGAATTATACGTTACAGCAACTGACATTTTAACTCAAACGGCTGTTGTTATTTCTTATCAAAATTATCCTGAAATGACCGTTAGCAAAGCAGTGAGATGCTCCATGAGTATTCCTTTTTATTTCAAACCTGTGCCCTGGAATTTTGTAGATAAAGATTTTTCAGAAATTCATTATCCACAACTTTTAGTGGATGGCGGTGTACTATTAAACTACCCAATTTTTATTTTTGATAACCAGTTTCAAAAAAATCAAACGATTGGATTGCGACTAGATGATTCAATTGAAAGTTATAATTTCACAAAGCAAGTAAACCAAAATTCAAACCTTAATAGTTCACTTAAAATTAAAAATTTAAAAGATTTCACTATGGATTTTTATTACTTAATCATGACAGCGATTAATGATAAAAACCTTACTGCGCTTGACAAAGAAAGAACTATACAAATTAGTCCTGGTAACATTGGGCAAAAAATCAAACGACTTAAAAAGTCAGAAGTAGAACTATTGGTTGAAAATGGAAGGAAAGCAGTGCTGCTATATCTTCAAAAATAATATGTATTTCGTTTTACATCAATCCTTTCCTTTAGTTAACTTCGCAACTTAATATAAAAAATTATTAGTTAATCGATATTAAGTTATTGCCGAAATTCAATTCTGCTTTGCTTTTACGAATAACTCAATAACCCAATAACTTAATAACAATGTATTTATCAGCCGCAGAAATCCGCCAACAGTTTTTAGATTTTTTCAAAAGTAAAGGCCACACTATTGTGCCGTCAGCACCGATTGTGGTGAAAAACGACCCAACCTTAATGTTTACCAATGCTGGCATGAATCAGTTCAAGGATATGTTTTTGGGCAATAAAAAACCGATTGACAAACGTGTTGCCGATACACAAAAATGTCTTCGTGTTTCGGGCAAACACAATGATTTAGAAGAAGTGGGTGTTGATACGTATCATCACACCATGTTTGAAATGCTTGGTAATTGGAGCTTTGGCGACTATTTCAAAAAAGAAGCCATTGAATGGAGTTGGGAATTGCTGACAGATGTTTATAAAATACCAAAAGATAGATTGTATGCATCGGTGTTTGAAGGCGATGAAAAAGAAGGTTTACCAGCTGCTAAGATTGCGCTAGAAAAATGGAAGGAATTAATTCCTGACCACACTCATATTGTGTTTGGAAATAAAAAAGATAATTTTTGGGAAATGGGTGATACTGGTCCATGTGGCCCATGTAGCGAAATTCATGTTGATTTAAGACCTGATGAAGAACGAGCAATTACGCCAGGTCATTTATTGGTAAATAAAGATCATCCGCAAGTAATAGAAATCTGGAACAATGTGTTTATGCAATATAACAGAAAGGCTGATGGAACATTGGAACCTTTGCCAGCAACTCATGTTGATACAGGAATGGGATTTGAAAGATTGGTAAGAGCAATTCAAGGCAAAACATCTAACTACGATACAGATGTATTTAGCGGCACAATTCAAGCGATTGAAAAAATTGTTCACTTAAAATATGCTGCTGATGACACTAAACAATCTATCGCATTCCGAGTTTTAGCTGACCATATTCGTACAGTTTGTTTCGCCATCGCTGATGGGCAGCTGCCTTCAAGCAATGGCGCAGGCTATGTAATTCGAAGAATTTTGAGGAGAGCAGTGCGTTATTATTTTTCTTTTTTGAATTACAAACAACCTTTGTTGTTTCAATTAGTGCCGATTATTGCTAAGCAATTTGAAAATGTTTTCCCTGAATTAAGCCAACAGCATGACTTTGTTACACAAGTGATTCGTGAAGAAGAAAATGGATTTTTAAGAACTTTAGATAGTGGTTTGAAACGATTAGAAATTTTATTTGCTGAAAATGATTCGTGTATTCGTGGCAATGATGCTTTTGAATTGTATGATACTTATGGATTTCCATTTGACTTAACAAGATTGATTGCTTCTGAAAAAAATTATACTGTTGATGAAGAAGGCTTCAATGCTGAAATGGCGCAACAAAAAGCTCGAAGCAGAAAAGCCGCAGCTACTGAAACTGGCGATTGGCAAGTGTTTAAAGATGGTGCTGTAAAATTTGTAGGTTATGAAATTTTAGATACCGATGCATCGGTATTAAAATACAGAAAAGTAAAACAGAAAGATAAAGAGTTGTATCAAATTGTGTTGGATGTAACGCCTTTCTATGCTGAAAGTGGCGGTCAGGTGGGCGATACAGGCATTTTGAATTTTGATGGTGAACTCATCAAAGTGATTGATACAAAAAAAGAAAATGATTTAATCATTCATTTCACGGAAGAAATTCCGCAAGATTTATCGGGCAAAGTGATGGCTAAAATTGATGCATCAAGAAGAAGAAAAATTACTCGTCATCATTCTGTTACACACCTGATGCAAGCAGCTTTGAGAGAAGTTTTAGGAACTCATGTGGCACAAAAAGGAAGTTTGAATAACGATGATTATTTGCGTTTTGATTTTAGTCATTTTGCAAAAGTAACAGACGAAGAAATTGCGCAGATTGAAAAAATTGTGAACCGAAAAATTCGTCAGAATATTCCTGTAGTCATTAAAGAAATGCCAAAAGACGAAGCGCTGAAACTCGGTGCTATGGCTTTGTTTGGCGAAAAATATGGCGATACGGTTCGGGTGGTGACAATGGATGAAAATTTTTCGGTGGAGCTTTGCGGCGGCACACATGTGATGCGTACAGGGGAGTTGAGTATTTTTAAAATTACCTCTGAAAGTGCTGTGGCTGCTGGTGTTCGGCGTATTGAAGCATTGGCAGGTTGCCGAGCTGAAGCCTATTTGATGAATCAAGTAAAACAACTGAACGACATCAAAGCGGAGTTCAAAAACCCAAAAGATATTTTCACAGCGATAAAAAATGTGCAAGAAGAAAAAGCACAATTGCAAAAGCAAATCGAAAAATTAGAAGCCAAGCAATTGGTGATTATTCGACAAGAATTATTGCAGAAAAAACAAATCATCAACCACACAACTGTCATTGCTGAAATGATAGAAGTGAGCAGTGCTGATGCTTTGAAGAAATTGTGTCATGAATTCAAAACAGAAATTGAAAGTAATTATTTAGTTTGTTTAGCGGCTAACATTGCAGGAAAAGTAAGTGTTGCGGTAGCTGTAAATGACAACTCCACTTTAGATGCAGGAAAAATTATCAAGGAGCATATTGCTCCACTTATCAAAGGCGGCGGCGGTGGAAATAAAACTTTAGCAACGGCTGGAGGTACTGATGTGAGTGGGATTGAGAAAGTGATGGAGAAAATGAAAGAGTTGGTGAAATAATTCTTGTTATTGCACCGAGAAACACTTTGGGAGCCTTTGTGAAAAAACTTAGTGATTCTTTGTAAAACAATTCTTCAGTACAAATCAGTGTTAATACAATTTGTGATACCACTAAAACATAAACAGAATGGCTAAAAAGAAAGTTGTTTCAATTGTTCCTGATGAAACTGTCATCAATAAAATCTATTTGATAAGAAATCAAAAGATAATGTTGGATAGAGATTTAGCTGAATTGTATGACGTTAAACCTATTAGATTAAGAGAGCAAGTAAAAAGAAATTTGGATAGATTTCCGAGTAATTTCATGTTTAAATTAACTGCGAAAGAAGTTGATTTTATGGTATCGCAAAATGCGATACCTTCCAAACAGCATTTGGGTGGAAGCTTGCCGTATGCCTTTACCGAACATGGTGTTTTGATGTTGGCAAATATTTTAAAAAGTGAAAGAGCCGCAAAAGTAAGCATCAATATAATTGAAATATTTGTGAAGTTGAGAGAGACTTTATTGACACATAAAGATGTTTTATTGAAACTGGAAAAATTTGAAAAGCAACTTACCCAAAACAATGAAGAAATACAGCTTATTTTTTCAACGCTGAAAGAATTATTAAATAAAGAAAACGAACCAAGAAAAAGAGTTGGTTATAAATTTCATGATTAATAATAAATGAATAAACTCATTCCCATCTTATCCATTCTCTTTCTGTTTTCTTACACTAAAGATAAACAATTTCCTTTTGTTTCATCGGAACAACTTGTGGGTAGCAAGAAATTAAAGCAGCACCATACGTTCCTTCGGAACGTTTCGTCAATCGTTTTTTTCATTTTCTACCCACCAAAAAATTTTACGGATTTTTAAAAACAAACCTTACTTTTGAAATCATGCAATCAAGAATTGAAATAGAAAACAAAATCAAATCAATAAAACCAATTTTAGCAAGTCAGTTTGCCGTGAATAAAATTGGTTATTTCGGTTCGTTCGCAAGAAACGAACAAAGAGAAAATTCGGACATAGATATTTTGGTAGAGCTGCAAAAACCTTTGGGTTGGGCTTTTTTCGACCTAAAAGATTTTTTGGAAAAAGAATTAAATACTAAAGTAGATTTAGTTACAGAAGCTGCTTTGAAAAAACAAATCAAAGATTTGATTTTAAAACAAGTGAAGTATGTATAAAGGTGCTGATAGAAATTCAAAAATGTATATTCAGGATATGATTGAATCAATTCAGTACATCCATGAATTTCTTGCAGGAAAATCGTTAGAAGATTTTAAAAACAACCGATTAATTGTAGATGCAGTAGTTAGAAATTTCGAAATCATTGGCGAAGCTGCAAACAATATGGATGAAGTGATTCAAGAAAATAATCCTCACCTTCCTTGGCGAAAAATGTATGGACTCCGGAATTTGGTAACGGATGAATACTTTGGTGTTGATTATTCAATTTTATGGGAAATTGCAAATAAAAATTTACCACAGAATAAAACTGATTTAGAAAATTTGTTGCAATCACTTGAATAAACTCATTCCCGTCTTATCCATTCTCTTTCTGTTTTCTTTCACTAAAGACAAACACAATTTCAATAATTCAACTGAAGCAAAAAATCGTTTTGCAGGGCAATTTCATTTTATCAATTTCGTAAACATGAAACCGTTGTCAGCATTGGTGCTGAAGATTGCGAAAATGAAATCATTTATGGTTTGATGAATGATTCAGTAAGTTTTATTTTAGAAAATATTTCTTCCAAAGTTTTATCAGCTACTCAACTCAACAAAACCAAAGAATTTTACGAAGAAAATTTTCACCCAAAAAAAAATTGTCATTACACCATTCAATATGGCAATGATACCTACTGATGCAAATTTGCAGCATTGGCTTTTGTTTAGCGAACTTGTGCCAAACACTTTTAAGCACAAGTCATCAACGCTCTTTTGCTCTGCTTCAGACTTGCACTGTGGCAGGTTACCCATTAAATAAAAAAGCCGCCTTGATACAAATCAAAGCGGCTTTTATTAAATCTATTCGAAACCAAAATTAATCCTCAATTGGTTTTAATTTACCTTTACTTTTTGCTATCACTTCTTCAGCAATATTATTTGGAGCTTGGTTATAATGGCTGAATTCCATTGTTGATGTAGCTCTACCTGATGACAATGAACGCAATTGCGTTACATAACCAAACATTTCGCTTAAAGGAACTTTAGCCTTGATAACTTGTAAGTTAGCTCTACTATCCATTCCTTCCATGATACCACGGCGACGGTTCAAATCACCTGTAACATCACCCATGTATTGGTCAGGTGTTAAAACTTCCACTTTCATGATTGGCTCTAATAAAATTGGTTTAGCTTTTCTACCAGCTTCACGAAAAGCAGATCGAGCACATAATTCAAATGACATTGAATCAGAATCTACATCATGATAGCTACCATCAAATACTCTAACTTTCATGCTGTTTACAGGATATCCTGCTAATACACCATTAGTCATTGAAGTTTCAAATCCTTTTACAATGGCAGGAATAAATTCTTTTGGAATTGAACCCCCAAAAATATCATTTACAAATTGAAATTGCTTTCCTTCATTTTCTTTCATCCATTCTTCATCAGCCGGACCAAATTCAAATTGAATATCAGCAAATTTACCACGACCACCTGATTGTTTTTTCAAGGTTTCACGATGAGTGATAGTTGAATTAAATGCTTCTTTATAAGCAACTTGAGGAGCTCCTTGATTTACTTCAACCTTGAATTCACGTTTCATACGGTCAATAATAATTTCCAAGTGCAATTCACCCATACCACGAAGAATTGTTTGACCAGTATCTTCATCCGTATTTACTCTTAAAGTAGGATCTTCCTCTACCAATTTAGCGATAGCCATACCCATTTTATCAACATCGGCTTGAGTTTTAGGCTCAACAGCAATAGCGATAACGGGTTCAGGAATGAACATATTTTCTAAAGTGATAGGATGATTTTCATCACATAAAGTATCACCTGTTTTAATTTCTTTAAATCCTACGGCAGCAGCAATATCACCAGCTTCAATAAAATCAACTGGATTTTGTTTGTTAGCAAACATTTTCATGATACGGCTGATACGTTCTTTTTTTCCACTACGTACATTCAATACATAACTACCTGCATCTAAATGACCTGAATAGCAACGGAAAAATGCTAAACGACCAACAAATGGATCAGTCATGATTTTAAATGCTAATGCTGAAAAAGGAGCTTTAGCATCTGCTTTACGAGTAATTTCTTCACCTGTATCTGGGTGTGTTCCTACCGTATCTTCAATATCTAACGGCCCTGGTAAATATCTACAAACTGCATCTAAGGCTGTTTGAACGCCTTTATTTTTGAATGAAGAACCACACATCATCGGCACAATTGATAAATCAATACATGCCTTACGAATAGCTTCATGCATTTCAGCTTCAGTAATTGTATTTGGATCTTCGAAGAATTTTTCTAATAATTTTTCATCATATTCAGCTACTGCCTCTACTAAATTCTGACGCCAAATGTTAGCTTCTTCAATCATATCAGCAGGTACAGGAATTTCATCAAATGTCATACCTTCAGTTTCCATGTGCCAAATGATTCCTTTCATCTTAATTAAATCAACCACCCCTTTAAAATCATCTTCAGCACCAATTGGCAATTGTAATGGAACGGCCTTAGCACCCAACATATCTTTAACTTGTTGAACTACCATTAAAAAATCAGCGCCGCTTCTGTCCATTTTATTTACAAAACCAATACGAGGTACTTTATAACGATTTGCTTGACGCCATACCGTTTCAGATTGTGGCTCAACGCCATCAACCGCTGAAAACAATGCAATCAAACCATCTAACACCCTCATTGAACGTTCTACTTCAACAGTAAAATCAACGTGACCTGGAGTATCAATAATATTAAAATAATATGATTTTGTATCAGCAGTATCTTTGCCTTTATCGGTAGGAAATTTCCATTTGCAACTTACAGCCGCAGACGTAATTGTAATACCTCTTTCTTTTTCTTGTTCCATCCAATCGGTTGTAGCAGCACCATCGTGCACTTCACCAATTTTATGAATCATACCTGTGTATCTTAAGATACGCTCAGTAGTTGTGGTTTTACCGGCATCAATGTGAGCCGCAATACCAAAGTTTCTTTGAAATTTTAAATCAGCCATTTTTATATTTTATTATTCGTTATTGAGTTATTAGGTTATTAATATAACTAAAATGGTTAATAGTTATTTATTAAGAGCGAAAAAATTGCCCTAATAACCATTAACCATTAACTTATTAACTTTCCTATTTTATTATCTGAAATGTGCAAAAGCTTTATTTGCTTCGGCCATTTTATGGGTATCTTCTCTTTTTTTGAATGCGGCACCTTCTTTTTTTGCAGCTGCTACTAATTCGTGGGCTAATTTTTCACCCATTGATTTGCCATTACGATCTCTAGCATATCTAATAATCCATTTCATACCTAATGAAATTTTTCTATCAGGACGAACTTCAACTGGAATTTGGAAGTTAGCACCACCTATACGTTTGCTTTTTACTTCAACCGCAGGGCAAACATTTTGTAACGCCTCTTTCCATGTGGTATAACCATCCATTTCAGATTTGTTGTTATCAATAATTGTTAAAGCATCATAAAATATTGTAGTAGCAATTGTTTTTTTACCACTCCACATTAAAGTATTGATGAAACGAGTTACTAATTGATCATTAAATTTTGGGTCTGCTGCCAAAATTCGTTTTGGGGCCTTTTTTTTACGCATTTTTTTTATTTGTTTTTTGTTGAAGCTTCATCTGATGCTTGACAGATTACTCAACGGTTACATTATTGTATTATAGAGTTATCAATCATTGCTAATCATTTTTACATTAGATAAATGCACTTATTTGCCTTTACCAATGATAGATGATTATTGATTATAACTATTTCTTTTTAGCTGGCGCAGCTGCTGCACCTGGTTTAGGGCGCTTAGTTCCGTACTTACTACGGCTTTTTTTACGGTTGTTTACACCTGCAGTATCTAAAGCGCCACGTACGATATGATAACGAACCCCTGGTAAATCTTTTACACGACCACCACGTATCAAAACGATACTGTGCTCTTGTAAGTTATGACCTTCACCTGGAATGTAGGCTATTACTTCGTTTTTGTTTGTTAAACGTACCTTAGCAACCTTACGCAATGCTGAGTTTGGTTTTTTAGGTGTAGTAGTATATACACGTGTACACACACCACGACGTTGAGGGCAGTTATCTAACGCTCTGCTTTTTGACTTTGCACGAATAATCGTACGTCCTTTTCTAACTAATTGTTGTATTGTAGGCATTCAATTTTTTTTTCGGACTGCAAAAGTAGAAAATCAATTTTTAATAAACAACTATTTGTTGAGAAAAAAAATAGAGTAAGAATTGTTGCTTTAATCATCTTAAAATAAACTTTTCATAATAGCTATTAATGTGCTTTATTGCTTTACAAATACCATTACAATTTTATCCATTTTAAGGAATATGTTTTTGAATTCAATTTTACTTCAACTAAGTAATTTCCGTTGGGAAGATGATTTGTTTCAGGGTATTCAAGATATAAATGTTGGGCATGGTTAGTTTCAAATTTTTTATCAAACACTGGTATTCCTGATGTATTAAAGATGGTAATTTGTCCGGTTTGATTATTGGTGCTTACAGCAAAAATACTTAATCCTATTTTGCTTGGATTAGGAAAAATAATTACGTTGTTATTTTCATCTTCAATATTTTGATGGATACCTAATATTTTATCAGCTATATAAAAATCTGGTATTCCAAAACCTAATGAATCGGTTGGGTAATGATAATAGTTAGCAGATTCGATGATAGCTTTTTTAACTTGTAAGGCAGATTTGTTGGGATATTTTTGCCACAAACATGCCGCCATGCCACATAATAAAGGTGATGCGAAAGAAGTACCACTGCCCCACTCTACTTGATTATTTTCATTAATTAATGCAGTATTTTCACCCATAGTGCATACGGTTGGTTTTACTCTGCCATCGGCACTATATCCATATGAACTAAATGATGAGTGTTGGTTGGTAGCCGTTACTGAACCTACTGTTAATACAGGATCAGCATCGGCTGGTGTGCCAATATGATACCATGCATTTGTTCCTTCATTACCTGCTGATATACATACAATCATTCCTTTTAAACCTGCTAATGATGCGGCTTTGGAGGCTACACAAGTTTTACCATCCATATCTTGATAGGCATGATTATATTTTGAATCATCAAACCAATTATAGCCTAACGATGAGTTGATTAAATCAGCCCCAACACTATCGGCTTTTTCGGCACCAATACTCCAAAAATATTCTTCAATAGGATATTCAGTTGCAATATCTTCAGTTTGGTATAAGTAAAATGAAGCATGGGGTGATGTGCCTATATAATTATTGGGTTGATTTACTGCCATGCATGATAATACTGATGCGCCGTGATGAGCATCCGTAAAAACTGAATCGTGCTGATGTACTACATCATAAAAACCAAGGATTCTGTTTTCATTCCATATAGTTTGAAACGCAGGATTATTATCTACATTTATAAATCCTGCATCCAACACTGCTATTTGCAATCCTTTGCCGGTAAAGCCTTGCCGATGCAAAAAATCAATATTGCACATTTTTATTTGTGTGGCAGTTGCCCCATAATCATTAATATTAAATACGTTGTTCTGATTTGATTTTATTGTTTCAAATTTTGAAATTGTGGATAATGATTTTGATATTTTATTTTTTACTTGAAGATGTGATTTTACAAATGGAAATTGATAAATGCTGGCTAATTTTGCTGAATCATTGGTAGCAATCAATACTCCATTTAGCCATTTAGATTTTCCTATCATTTTTACTCCTTTGGCGCTAATACTATCAACATATTGTTGAACAATTGGTAAATCAAATGAATCAATTTTTATATTTTGATTAGTCCGTCGCAAAATGGCACGGTTACTTAAATAGGCAGCTGGATTGGTGAATGAATAATTTGATTTTTTATTGCTGAATTCAATAAAATAAACTTGCGCATTTGATTGATGGCACCCTATCATCAGCACAAAAATCAATACCATTTTTTTAAAGCTATTAGTTTTATTCATTCAAAAATTAATATAAAAGTTGGTTTATAAACAGGCTAAAAATAATTCAGCACTCTCATTTTTAAATAAGAGTGCTGAATATAAAGGTAAAATAAAAATTTGATTATTGCTTTTGTAAAACTGAGGTATGTGTATTCACCCCGTCATTCATCTTTAATAGGTAAATACCTCTTGCTAATTCATCCAAATTGCTGATTGTTATTGTGTTTTCACCTTTATCAGCCTCCATTGTTTTGCTTAAAATAATGGCTCCTTTACTGTCGTATAATTCATAGGTAAGGGTGGTTGCTATTTGCATTGATATTTTTACTTTGATAGATTGCATGAATGGATTTGGATAAACACCTTCAATGGTCATGGCATTAAAGTTTTTATTCAGTGATACTGATTTTACATTTGAATAACTTGCTGAACCATCTAAGTCAACTTGACGCAAACGGTAGTAAATTACTTTTACATTTAATGCTTTTACATTTTCATCTGAATAATTATAATTTACTAAATAGTTTGAATTGCCTGCTGCTGCTGTTTCAGCAAGTTTTTCAAAAATAATTCCATCTACACTTCTTTCAATTTCAAATTTATCTGTATTGCGTTCAGATGCTGTAATCCATTTTAAATCAGCATTATCATTTTTTAATGTTACGCTAAAATCAGCTAATTCAACTGGCAATATATCACCATTGCTATTAAAGCCTGCTCCAAATTGTGAGAAACTGGTTAAGCCACTTAATTTAGCTGTAATTGTTGCTGAAGCGCCAGCTGTGCCTTGCTGAGTAGTAGTGTTTAAAGTACCGCCTGCTAAACTCCAATTACCTGTACAACTGCTGCTACGTTTAATAATAGTATAACATTTAGGTGCTAATGTAACTGCTTGAACGCCGTTTGTATGACCATTGAACGTCATAGTTGCATCATAATTTATAGTTGGTGAAGCAATTAAAGTATTTGCAGCATCGTAAGGTTCAACTATGTAATATCCGCTATTCAACATATTATCAACTGGGGTTGGAATACTTCCGTTGGCTGGTGTTACTGTAAAGTTTGGCAAGTTGCTAGCATACGGACATGAAGGATTAAATTCAGTAAAGTTTGCCATCAAATTATCTACATCAGCATTACTATTAATATTTATTTCAGCTACTTCATATTTACCTGCATCGGTGCCTAACGGAAATTGATATGCGCCCATTGTAGTAGTTGAAACTTTACGACGTAAATTACCAATTACATACGAAGGTGCTGTTGATGAATGCATAGCCGCATAACCTGTAATGGCCGATGTGGCATCGTTCTGAACAAAAATTTCATTGCCGTTTGTATTTAATTTACCTGATGTTAAAATTAAATTTGAGGCTACATTTACTTTAGTTGCATTTGCACCTGATGATGCAGCTAACAATACACCTGATGAAGTACCTGTAGATGAGTTATTAATTTGTAATTGATGAAATGTTTCAATGCCTCCGCCAGTTATTTGAACTGTTTGTGGATTGATACCATTGAAGCTAACTTTTCTGCCATTGCTTGTAAATGCAATGCCTGAAGTTTTTGTCCAGTTGCCACCCACCAATAAATCACCACCTGAAACGGTAGATAATGTTAATGGCCCATTAATGTTCAAATTGCCACCAATTGTAAACGTTCCTGTCATGGCGTTCATGGTTAATGCAGATGATGGTGAAATAGTAACATCACCATTAATTTGTGCTGAGTTGGAACTACTAATATCTAATGTTGTGGCATTTGAAATTAATACATGATGAGGGTAGCCAATACCTGAAGTTGCATTCCATTCATTACCACGAGTAATTGAACCACCTTGATTATATTGTAAAGTAGAATTAACGGCATAATTAGGAGCTGATGAAACCGATGAATTAGTGTTTAGTGCTAATGTATTTTGAATAGTTGAAGTATTGCTAAAACTTGTAGCGCCATTAATAGTTACAGTAGGATATAAATTAACAGTACCTGAAATTGTAGCTGCATTTGTACAAACTATTGAACCTGAATTATTATAAAAATCACCACTTGTAGCCACCAAATATCCATTATGAGGAATTGTTATATCATGTGTATTTGCATCGCATAAGCCATTGCTCAATAATAATGCACCTGTGTTTGAAGTTGATGTTAATGCTATATTATTAGTTAAAGATACTTTACCAAAAGTATTAGCAATGGTTAAAGTGTTAGCAGTTGCTGGTAAACCTGAACCCGTAACCTGGTCAGCAAGAATACTATTGTACACATAATTAGCACCTGTATTAAATGTTCTTGTTGTGGTTTGAACATTTCCTGTTGCTCCAGAACTTGAAATACCAACAG
>JBEANU010000033.1:0-7330 GCA_041165265.1 Bacteroidota bacterium
TTTCAATTAGCGATTTGAACAAAAACCAAATTTACTTTCTCGGTTCAAAATGTATGGTTTTGACGATTGTAGTAAACCCCTTCAGGAAATATCAATTTTTGTAATTTTTCTTTTGTCGTATAATTCGCAGAACTCCATGCTGTACTGAGTTGTGTGCTAAAATTCAATGCCGTTTCTAAGTTGTTTTGTAGGTTCGAAATGCTGATGTTAGAACTGCTTGTGTATGTGTGTAAGCCAGTATAAAAAAAGACTGTTAAAAAGTAGAAAAATCTAGTACCTTTCCATTATGAAATTTTTATGTATACCAAAGTGCGTTGTGCTTTGTTGGGTATTTTTTTTATTTCAAATTAATTTTTCTCAAGCCCAGTTCGAATCGGCGTATCAATATGATTATCCGTTGAGGTACTATAAACTTGATTCAATATATGGTGCTGATTTAAATAAAATTAAGGATTATCAACAGCAAATAAACCTGTTAAGTGAGTTTCAAAAAATTGCTTTAGCTAATAATGATAAGATAGCTATCCGGTTTTACAAACTGCACTTATTTAATATTAAAAGAAATTTCAAAAACCTGTCGGAAAATGAAATTGAAAATTTTACTATTCCCTTCCTGCTATTCTGCGACAAAGAGGCAAACTATGATTTGAAATTTTCTGCCCTAATGAATTTGGGATATTACTACCGGGAAAAAGAAAAATTTGGTAAAGCCTTATTCTATTTTTTAAAAGCGGTTGAAACCGACAAAAACTTACCGTCCACCACGGCCCACTACCGTACCGATGAGTTTGTAAGCATGGCCAATACGTTGTATAAATTCGGAAAATATAATACCACTATACAACTTTGCAAAGCTGCCATAGCTCATACGCCAAGGCCTATTGACCGGCTGTTTATTAACGACCTTATCAGTTCATCTTATTACAAATCCGGCAATTATGAGTCGGCACTTATTTATTTAGATTCTACTCAAATCTCAGCCAAAGCAGCCATCAACTCACCAGGCATAAAAAGCTGGAACGGAATTGTTTTAGGCAACAGAGGAAAAATATTGGCCCGGCAAAACAAAATAAAGAAAGCTATTGGTTTTCTGAAAATGGGAATTGACAGCACCCTAAAATATAATTTATCTGATAATGTTTCTTCTTTTTCAACCGAGTTAATAAAAATTTATTTTAACCAAAATGAAAAGGAAGAAATAATGCAGCTACTGCCCATAGCACTTGCAAGCACCAACAAAGCCGGCGGAGCCAATGATAAGGCAACATTATTTCAAACGCTTAAACTGTACTATCAAAATAACGGCGATACAAAACTTGCCTTGCAATATGCCGACTCGGCTGCCATTTGGAAAGAAAATGCTGAACTGCTATTTGGAAAAAACACCGGCGTATTAGCCGAGTTAGATTTTGAAAAAGACAAGGCAATTACTAACGATTTGTTTTTAAAAAATGAAATAAAACAACAGCGGTTTTATCAGTGGGGTGCTATTGCCGGCTGTATTTTATTATTATTGATTGGCATTTTAATTTACAACCGCCAACGCTTAAAACATAAATTAAAAGAACAATTTTTTGCTACCGAAAAAATAAATACTGAAAATGAGTTGAACCTTGCCACTTTAAAACTAAATGAGTTTGCTGAAATAGTTTCTGAAAAAAATAAACTGATTGAAACTATGGAAACACAAACCAACAACGAAGTATCGGATGAAATAATTGAGAAACTGAAAACTACCATTCTATTAACCGATGACCAATGGAAAGAATTCAGAATTCTGTTTGAGCAAGTTCATAAAGGATTTATTGCTAAACTCAATTTAAAATTTCCAGATTTAAGCCCAGCTGAAACCCGGCTGATGGTGTTGGCAAAACTCAATTTATCGGCTAAAGAAATGGGGATGATGTTAGGTGTTTCGGCCAATGCGGTTAGAAATACCTGGTATCGGATTCGTAAAAAATACAACCTGTCCGAAGATGCTATTTTGGAAATTGAGGTAAAAAGTATTTAAATTTTCAAAGCAATTTTTATTTTTAGCAATAATCAAACTATTGACTATCAATCCACTTAATTTTTTGTGTTGTTTTTGTGTTGCTTAAATTCCTGTCTTGTGTTCTAAGTGTGTTTTCAATAATTTGCCTTCCATAATCAAGCTGCTCATTTTTGCAGCATGAATACAGTAATTAAATTTTATTCACTTGTTAAACCAATATTGGTTTTAACCGCAATGGTATTAATTGCAATAATAACCATTTTAAGTATTTGGATTTTTTTTGAATACAGAATAGAAGAATTAAAAATAGATCTCTTTCATAATTCACCAATCCTCTCTATTGAAGAGGAATAAGGTGAGGTGTAATATAGGAATTATGAAAGATGCTAATGAACAATACTAGTTTTATTACTCTTAATTGTTCGGCCGAAAATAAAATTAAAACAAGCTAAATAAGGTCAAAAAAAAATAGGCTGACCACCTAAAAAATAAAAAATGGAGTCTAGCAACCATTATAAAAACGGAGCGTAACCGAAAAGCTTTACGAGTAGGAAAATCAAAAATTAATCAAAAAATGAAAAAAATTATTTTATCGGCTTTAGTAATTGTTGCTTTGTTTAAAGCAGAAAGTTCATTGGCGCAGTACAAAATTAATACACTTAGTGCAGGTCAAAACCTAAGAACAAATAACGGAATGCGTTCTGAAAATGGTTTATTCAATGTTCTACTTCAATCTGACGGCAACTTATGTGTTTATAAAAACGGAGATGCTTTTATTTGGTGTAGTATGACTAATGCTAAAGGTGGCAATAATTTGGAGATGCAAACTGATGGCAACTTAGTTTTATACGGTGCTAATCACAGCCCTATTTGGAGTACGGATACATACCGTGGCACTGCCGATAAAAAAGGTTCAAGATTGGTAATAGAAAATGATGGCAGCCTTATATTGTATAATGCTAACAATAAACCAGTTTGGAAAGCCAAAGACGGTAGATTATACTAAACTCATTTGACTGAAGCATACAGTTTTAGTTTGATGCTTCAGTCATTTTTTAATAGATTAAAAACAACTTCCCTTAAGTTGACTATGAGAAAATAATTTCTTACTTTTAAATTTAAAAATAAAATTTAAGTTCAATCAATCACATATATCTGAAGTATGAAAAAAAAACTACTGCTATCCAGCTTGTTAGCCTGCTTATTTTTTACAAAAAACACCTTTGCTCAATGGAGTGAGTTGGATGTTCAAAGCGAATTGCATGCAAATGCCAAAATAGTTTCTTTATGTACCAATACCACCGGATTAGTGTACGCCGCAGGAGATTTTCTTAATGATAGTTTGAAAAATTATGTAGCAGTATGGAATGGCAATACCTGGGCTGAATTGGGCACAGGGGTAAATAGTTTAAAAGCGAATAATAGCATTTATTCTATTTGTATTGACGGAGCAGGCAATGTATATGCAGCCGGTGCATTTACCAATAGCATTGGAAATAGATATGTAGCCAAATGGAACGGTACCATATGGAGTGAACTGGGTGGCCTAAATGCCTTATCGGCCAATAATACTATTTATACCATTAATGCCGATATAGCTGGCAATGTGTATGCAGCAGGGCCATTTACCAATGGCAGTGGAAATAGATATGTAGCTAAATATAATGGTACATCATGGAGCGAATTAGGTGGTTTAAATACCCTGGCAGCAAACCTGGATATTCATAGTATTTGTAGCGACCCATCAGGAAATATTTATGCAACCGGTAATTTTGATAATGGCAGTGGAAATAAATATGTGGCCATTTACAATGGCACCGCATGGAGTGAGTTAGGTGGCTTAAATGCTTTAGCCGCCAATAGTTGGATTGTTAGTATTTGTGCCGACCCGACCGGGAATATTTATGCAGCCGGTGGGTTTACTAATGGTAGCAGCAACAGGTATGTGGCTAAATATAATGGTACTACATGGAGTGAATTGGGCGGCACTAATGCATTAGCTGCTAACAACACTATTTATTCTATTACAAGCGATGCAGCTGGTAAGATATATGCTGGTGGCGATTTTACTAATGGCAGCGGCAAAAGGTATGTGGCTAAATTTAGTGGGAGTTTTTGGTCAGAATTGGGGCAGTTTACAAACAATACACTATCTGCCAATGCTGATATTAGCAGTGTATGTGCCGATAACAACGGCTATATATATACTGGTGGGAACTTCACCAATGCCCAATCAAAAAACTATGTAGCCCAATGGAAAACTGGTATCAATTGGAGTGAATTAGGAAAACCTGTTGGCTACAATAATCAAATAAGAGCTTTGCATAAAGATGCCGCCGGAAATATTTACACCGCCGGATATTTTAAAAATACCAGCAACAAACGATATGTGGCCAAATGGGATGGCTCTGCCTGGAGTGAGTTAGGAGGCAACAATTCTTTAGCGGCCAACAATAATATTTTTGCCATCACCAGCGATGCCGCCGGCAATATTTATGCAGCAGGTGCTTTTACTAATAGCAGTGGAAATGTGTATGTAGCCAAATGGAATGGCACTATCTGGAGTGAGTTGGGTGGCTTAAATGGTTTAGCAGCAAACGGACAAATCAATTCAATAATGAGTGATGCTACTGGAAATATTTATGCTACAGGTGCATTTGTTAATGGCAGCGGAAGTACCTATGTAGCTATTTGGAATGGCACTACTTGGATTGAACTTGGGGGCAATAATTCACTGGCTGCTAACTCTATAATTTATTGTATGAATAAAGATGCAAGTGGAAATATTTATGTGGCTGGTGATTTTGTAAATTCATCCTTCAATTATTATGTAGCAAAATACAACGGTACTTCATGGAGTGAATTGGGTGGCAATAATTCATTAGCTGCTAATAATAATATTGGTTCAATTAGTACAGATGCTGCTGGAAATGTATATGCTATGGGGTTTACCAATGGTAGCGGAAATTATTATGTAGCAAAATATAACGGCACAACATGGAGTGAAACAGGTGGTACAAATTCATTATCAACTTTTGTTAATAACCCTAACATGACTGTTCATGCAATGTGTAGCGATGCTTCTAACAATATATATCTTTCAATTGGCAAAGTAATTGGTTTGACTGGAAGATATTATATTGCAAAATATGATGGTATAAATTGGAGTGAATTGGGTGGCGTAAATTCATTCGCAGCGGATAGTTTTATCAATACACTAACCAGTGATGCTACCGGAAATATTTACACCGCAGGCGAATTTAAAAACAGCAGCAGCAGAAACTATGTAGCCAAATTTGATAACTGCACTCCTACCGCCACCACCTTTACCACCTCTGCTTGCGATAGTTTTATTTGGGTGCAAAAAGCCAATAAAAAATATTTCAGCAGCAATACTACGGATACAATAAAGTTGATGAACGCTGCCGGTTGCGATAGCATAGTTACTTTGAATTTAACTATCAAAATTTCTACCACCGCCACCTTTACCACCGCTGCTTGTGATAGTTTTATTTGGGTGCAAAAAGCCAACAAAAAATATTTCAGCAGTAATAATACTGACACCATAAAACTGATGAACGCTGCTGGTTGCGATAGCATAGTTACTTTGAATTTAACTATCAAAATTTCTACCGCCTCTACTTTTACTACCTCAGCATGCGATAGTTTTATTTGGGTGCAAAAAGCCAATAAAAAATATTTCAGTAGTAATAATACTGACGCCATAAAATTGATGAATGCTGCCGGTTGCGATAGCATAGTTACTTTGAATTTAACTATTAAAATTTCTACCGCCTCTACTTTTACTACCGCAGCTTGCGATAGTTTTATTTGGGTGCAAAAAGCCAACAAAAAATATTTCAGCAGCAATACTACTGATACAATAAAGTTGATGAATGCCGCCGGTTGCGATAGCATAGTTACTTTGAATTTAACCATCAAAATTTCTACCGCCGCCACCTTTACCACCTCTGCTTGTGATAGTTTTATTTGGGTGCAAAAAGCCAATAAAAAATATTTCAGCAGTAATACTACTGACACCATAAAACTGATGAATGCTGCTGGTTGCGATAGCATAGTTACTTTGAATTTAACTATCAACCATGCCACCTCCTCTACTTCAAACCTTACTATTTGCTCAACACAATTGCCTTATAGCTGGAATGGTTTAACTTTTACTTCAGCAGGTACACAAACAAAAACAGGATTAACAAATGTTGCCGGTTGCGATAGCAGTGCTACTTTAAATCTAACTATCGGGCAGGCATTCACAGTTCATTTAGGAAGCGATACTACACTTTGTAAAAATCAGATTTATACATTGGATGGTACTGTGGCAGGCATTAGCGGTGCTACCTATAATTGGTTTAGCACTTCAGGTTTTACCAACAGCAATGCAAGCGTTAATCTTTCTGTGGCCGATAAATATTGGTTGAAAGTAACCGATAACAGCGGCTGCACTGCTGCCGATACTTTTCAACTTTCATTTAACAATACACCTATTGATGCCGAAATTTTTGCTGCCACTCAACTCTTCACCAACGATACTGTTACGTTTGTAAACATCAGCCAATTTACTTACGACACTTCTTTTTGGAATGTGGCAAGCAATCCGAATATTTCTATCATCAGTAGTTCACGGTATTATTTAGAAATTGCTTTTAAAGATACCGGCTTATACAACATTGGCCTTACTACCCTTGTGGGCAGTTGCAGTGCCTATGCCAACAAATCAGTAAATGTTTTAGACGGGCAAAATTTCCCCAAAATAAAAGCGAATGCTCCTTTTATTCTTGAATATAAAGCAGCCCCCAACCCAAGCAGCGGCTCGTTTACCATAAATGTGAAACTGGCAGCCGCAAGTAAAATACGCTTGCGATTGCTGAACCTTAAAAATGATTTAATAGAAAGTGATGTGCAGGATAGTGGCTTGAAAGAATATGCCATACCATTCAACTTAACGCTTAGCAGCGGCATGTATGTAATGATTTTAGAAACTCAAAACGGTATGGCCGTTCATAAAATCATCATCAACTAAAACCATTTTAAAAAACTATTCATGCAGTATATAAATATCCATTCGTTAGTTATGAACTATAAGCCGAATCAATTTTTGAAATTGCTGTGCAGTATTTTACTGTTCAGTTTTGTGTTGCAGGCCAAAGCACAATATCCGGTACAAGTTACCACACAGCTTATCAGCCCGTATAGTTTAAACCTTAGCGATTACTATACCGGCACGTTGCCAAAAATGTATGTAACGCTAACCAACAAAGATTTTCAGCACCCCATAGCCAATGTTCGTTTACGCATGTTTATCAGCAGCAGCAGTGTAAA
>JBEANU010000034.1:0-2762 GCA_041165265.1 Bacteroidota bacterium
TTTTTTACTTCAAAAAAAGTAATGAATCCTAGTACATTCATGGCGAAAGAGAAACTAGAAAGCAATACTACCATGGAATGAAAATTGAAGTAATAAATAATCGCAAATATGCCTAAAAATATTCCAAAAGCCAACAAAACATTGTTCCCATTTTTAGCATTGCTATAATAAGCATCAATTATACTCCTTAGTACTGAATAAATACTATATCCAAATACTGAAATGAAAATAATATTTAAATAGATGGTTGAATTAAGAACGTCATCTACTCCAAAAAAAATCAAAATAAATTTTCCCCCGATTAAAATAAACAATAGAGAAACCAAACCAACTAAAAGTGACATTAGCACCATTTTATTACTAATGGATTTAAGAAGCACAAAATCCTTTTTTTGAATAATTTTAGCAGACTCAGGTAATAAAATAATATTAATGGGTGATAAAACTGCGATTACTATGTTTAGCAAACTCATACAAAATGCAATTTTTCCTGCTTCAATCAATGAAATATAATTGGATGCAATAAATACTGGTATAGTAGTAAAAAGCCCGAAAATAACGTCACCTGGCATCCTTTTATATCCGTAGTTAAGCATTTCTTTCAAAATTTTGATAGAATATGTGATGTTCATTTTTTCAAATCCAATTACCCAAAATTGAACCAAACTAGAAAAAATAAGACTGGCTATTGTTAGATAAATAAAGTAGTTAGAAACAGATGTTGTAATAAAACAAATAATGATTGGCAATAATCCTAAGTTAATTAACTGCATCAATGCTGATAAATTATAATTCCCATTTCCTCGAAAAAAATTATAAACACTAGTATGAATTGCTAAACTTAAATAATAAAAAACAATTGCTAACATTAATTTAAATTCAGCATTGCTACCGTAAACAAGCTTTGATATCTGCGATTTTAAAATGAAACAAATTATGAAAGCAATTAAAAAAACTACAACAAAAAAAAATTGAACAGTATAATGTAATTGCTTCTTTCTAATTACATCTGTTTCAATGGCTAAATATTTAGGCAGCGAAATGCCAAATCCGAGAATTAATAAAGGTTGTATAATGCCAACAAATCTTTTGGACACAGTATATTCTGAAAATCCCATTTCTTCAAACCTTAAGCGAATTACTTTAAATAAAAGAACTGAAATTATCATTACAAAAAATTCTACGCCAAAGGTGGTTGCATAATCAAATATGCGTTTTCTGTTTAAATTCAATTGCATCCGTTCAAATTATTATTTTCAATTTGGTTGTATTTTACGCTAAAATAAAAAACTATACTCACATAAATCAATGTACTAACAAATGTATTTATGGAAGCAGCAATCATTGCATATTTTGGAATAAAAATTATATTACTTAATATATTAAATCCTAAACTTATAAACAAAGCAATAATCATTTGAATCTGCCTGTTTCCTAACTCAAGTGTTTTGTGAACAAACAATGATATTTGCCAAATGAACGATGCTAACAATATTGGTATTGCAGTTAAATAAAAATTATTCAACTTAATTTTTGTAACCGTTTCAAACAAATATCTACCTATTATCAATACTCCAATTAATGTTACAATCATAATCCCTAATTCAAGTTTTATTGACTTATTAATATAATTTTTAGCATCGGAATGTTTATTATGATTGAAAGCATTTACAATTCTGGTATGATTGCTTAATAAAATTGGCATACAAACAAAATTACCAATCTTAAAAAATAAATCATAAGTAGTTGAATAAACTCCTGCATCAGCATAGCCAAAAAAATGCTCCATTAAAAATCTATCTGCATAACTAAAAGCATTTGCAATAAATAGCCATATTGAAATTGGTAACCCATAATTAAAAAACAATTTTAATTCATTTGATTTTTTTTCTTTTAAAGTTTTAAAAGAAAAAATTGTAAACACAAATTCCTTTTTTTTGAAATTAATTACAAAAATTACAAGCAATGAAATAAGCATTGCAATAAAACCAATCCAAAATTTAGCTATCGAAAAATATATAAAAAATGCTGCAATTAAAAACCAAAAAACAAAGAATATAGATTCAGTTAGTACAAATTTTTTGCTTTTTAATGATGCTTGAAATACCGATAGGTAGTAATAAAAAAATGTAAATAAAAATGAATCGGCTGAAATAATTAATGTATTTAAAACTGATAATTTAAAATAAAATATTGATATTGGTAAATTAATTAGCGCAACCAAAACAGCCATCCAAAATGTAATACTTCCTATCAAATCTTGCTTTGTTGAAATTAATTCATCATCAGTATAAAATCGTAATATACTTTGTTGAACCCAACCATAACAAAGTGAAAAAATAGTAAGCAATGTTGAATACAATAATGAAAATTTACCATATTCGGTTGCTCCTAAAAATCTTACACCGAATATCACAATTCCTAAATTGATGATTGAGGGTATTAATTTTCCAACAAAATATGTGAGAATATCTTTTTTCATTTTACAATTTCACATTAAAAATCTGTTCCCATTTTGCAATGTTAAACAATTTCCAAAGCATGTGTTGAGTTAATTTTTGTGGAATATTATGGTTGTAAATTTTTTGCAATAAATTGGATTGATTAATTGTATTCATAAAATAAGCTACATCGCTTAACCAAATATTTTCGGGCGATTCAAAACCAATTTTATTTTTTCGCCAAGCAATACTATCAGGCAAACTGCCTTTCATGGCTTTTCTTAAAATGTATTTGCTCCAACCATTATTTATTTTTAAATG
>JBEANU010000035.1:0-4127 GCA_041165265.1 Bacteroidota bacterium
ATGTAACTAACCCACGAAGTGCAGTTGTTCGCCGTGGGCAATATGCAAAAACGGTAGTAAAAAAAGGTGCATCAATTGGAGCTAATGCAACTATTGTTTGCGGACATGATATTGGCGAATATGCCTTTATTGGCGCAGGTTCAGTAGTTACAAAAACAGTTCCAGCCTATGCTTTAATGGTAGGTAATCCTGCCAAACAAATGGGTTGGATGAGTGAGTACGGTCATCGTTTAAAATTTAACGAAAATGGTATTGCCATTTGTGAAGAAAGCAAACAAGAATATAAATTGGAGAATGGAATTGTAAGAAGAATGAGCTGAAGTTATTAGGTTATTAAGTTAATGAGTTATTGAGGAAATTCAAAACAAAAAATGGAAAGTAGTTTTAAAACTTTTGAAGATTTGGCATGTTGGAAAAGTGCCAGAGAATTGAAAAATTATGCAAAAGAAATTACTAAAAAATTTCCGAATGAAGAAAAATACAGATTAACTGACCAAATAATCAGAGCTTCAAGAAGCGTAGGGGCAAATATTGCAGAAGGTTATGGCAGATTTTCGTTTCAAGAAAATGCAAAATTTTGCAGAGATGCAAGAGGTTCTTTAACTGAAACTTTACATCACATGATTGATGCACTGGATGAAAATTATATTAATGAAGAAGAATTGAATGAGTTTAGAAAACTTTACGATAAATGTTTACTAATTTTAAATGGATACATTGCTTATCTTTTAAAAGCAAAAATTGAAAATACAACAAAACCTAAATAACTTAATAACCAAATAACTTAATACCATTTTGATGAATATTTACGAAAAATTAGTAGCGAAAGAAACCAAATTAGCTGTAATCGGCTTGGGTTACGTAGGCTTGCCATTGGCTTTGGAATTTGCAAAAAAAATTAGTGTAATTGGGTTTGATATCAACCAAAAAAGGGTGGATATGATGAAAAACAAAATTGACCCAAGTAATGAATTAGAAAGTTCAGCTTTTGATGGTGCTGATATTGAATTTACAGCCACCATTTCCGATTTGAAAGCTGCAACATTCTTCATTGTGGCTGTTCCAACGCCTGTTGATGAACATCGTGTACCTGATTTGAAACCTGTTTTGGGTGCTTCAAATACAGTAGGTCAAGTGTTGAAAATGGGCGATTATGTAGTGTATGAATCTACAGTTTACCCTGGCTGTACGGAAGAAGATTGTTTACCTGTGTTAGAAAGATTATCGGGTATGAAATTATCAAATGGTGATTTCAAAATTGGATATTCACCTGAAAGAATTAACCCAGGTGATAAAAAACAAACCTTGCCAAACATTGTAAAGGTGAGTAGCGGTTGTGATGCTGAATCGGCTGAATTAATTGCTAAAACTTATGAATTGGTTGTTCGTGCTGGTGTTCATCGTGCATCATCTATAAAAGTAGCTGAAGCTGCTAAAATTATTGAAAATACGCAACGTGATGTAAACATTGCATTGATGAATGAGCTTTCAAAAATCTTCGAAAAATTAGGCATCAATACTTATGAAGTGTTAGAAGCTGCTGGTACAAAATGGAATTTCTTGAAATTTATGCCGGGCTTAGTTGGCGGACATTGCATTGGCGTTGACCCTTATTATTTAACTTATAAAGCACAATCATTAGGTTATAATCCTGAAGTGATTTTGAGTGGTAGAAGAATTAATGATGATATGGGACCTTATGTGGCAAAGCGTTGCATTCAGATGATGGCACACGAAGGAAAAGATGTGGTGCATAGCCGTGTATTAGTGATGGGTGCTACATTTAAAGAAAATGTAAGCGATGTACGAAATAGTAAAGTAGCTGATATTATCAAAGAATTGAAAGATTTTTCAGTAGCTGTTGATGTTGTTGACCCACATGCTGATAGCCATGAATTGGAAGAAGAATATGGATTTTCATTAGTGAAAGAACCTGCTAAAAATTATGATGCAGTAATTGTAGCGGTTAATCATAATGACTATTTAGCTTTAGATGAAAATTATTTCAAAGGAATTACTACTGATAAAGCGGTATTTATGGATATCAAAGGTGTATTCCGAAATAAGATTAATAACATGGTTTATTGGTCATTGTAAGTTCTAAAAATCAATACAAAACCACATAGGCACAATAGAAATTTTCACTTCTGAAAAATTATGTTTCTATGTGGTAAAATATTTTTTTTGAATTACAGATTATTGAAAATAGGAAGTTCTAAAAATCAATACAAAACCACATAGGCACGATAGAAATTTTCACTTCTGAAAAACTTGTTTCTATGTGGTAAAATATTTTATTTGAATTGCAGATTATTGAAAAGTAATCTGCAATTTTTATTTTCTTTGCAACTCAATTTTTTAAAATGAAAAAAATAGTAATCACCGGCGGTGCTGGTTTTATAGGTTCACATGTAGTAAGGTTATTTGTAAATAAATATCCTGATTATCATATTTTCAATTTAGATGCATTAACCTATGCAGGTAATTTGGAAAATTTAAAAGATATTGAAAACAAATCCAATTACACTTTTGTAAAAGGAGATATTACTGATGAATCTTTCATCAATAATTTATTTTCTGAAAATAATTTTGATGCAGTAATTCATTTGGCGGCTGAAAGCCACGTAGATAGAAGCATTTTAGACCCTTTACAATTTGTAAAAACAAATGTAATGGGTACAGTTACTTTATTAAATGCAGCTAAAAATTGCTGGAAAGATAACATGGATGGGAAGCGTTTCTACCATGTTTCCACCGATGAAGTATATGGAACTTTAGGTGATGAAGGTTTATTTTTAGAAACCACACCTTATGACCCACATAGCCCGTATTCAGCTAGTAAGGCGGCATCTGACCATTTTGTAAGAGCTTATCATGATACTTATAAATTACCAATTGTATTATCAAATTGTTCTAATAATTATGGCTCACATCATTTTCCTGAAAAATTAATTCCGTTGGCAATTAATAACATGAAAAATAATAAGCCAGTGCCTGTGTATGGTAAAGGTGAAAACGTACGTGATTGGCTTTTTGTTGAAGACCATGCCCGAGCAATTGATACTATTTTTCACAACGGAAAAAATGGCGATACTTATAATATTGGTGGCTTTAATGAATGGAAAAATATTGATTTGATTAATGTTCTATGTAAAATTATGGATAGAAAATTAAATAGAGCTGAGGGTGAAACTGCGAAATTAATAACTTACGTGAAAGATAGAGCTGGTCATGATTTACGTTATGCCATTGATGCTACAAAATTAAATAAAGAATTAGGTTGGAGTCCATCTTTGCAATTTGAAGAAGGCTTAGAAAAAACGGTTGATTGGTATGTAGCGAATGAGGAATGGCTGAATAGAGTTACCAGTGGTAGCTATCAGAATTATTATAATACGCAATATGAAAAGAGATAGATTGAACTCATAACCAACTGAAAATTATAAAAATGGCGAACTGCAAAAGTTCGCCATTTTTGTTATAAACTTATTGCTACATTTGAACATCAAAAAATAATCACCTAATTTTACGAAAATAATATTCTATGCGTCAACGTATTTATATTGATACATCAGTAATTGGTGGTTATTTTGATGAAGAATTTGAGATTGCAACAAAGCTCTTATTTAAGCGAATTCAAGAAAAAGATTTTGATATTTACTTTTCAGAAGTGAATGAAACCGAGTTGAGTTTAGCTCCACCAAACGTGCAAACCGTTAAAGATTTTATACCCACCGATTGTTATAAATTTGTAACATTAAATGATGAAGCAAAACAATTAGATGAAACTTATATTGCTGAAAAAGCATTAGGTAAATCAAGTTTGAATGATGCTTATCATATTGCAATTGCTTCGGTAAACCGATTAGATTGTTTAGTAAGTTGGAATTTTAATCATATTGTTAACTTTGATAAAATTAAATTATTTAATTCAGTTAATTTAAAATTAGGTTACCCATTAATTGATATTAGAACACCACTTGAATTTTTAAAAAATGAAGAATAATACCACCAAAACATTTGATACTGTTGCCTTTTTTAGAGCGATAAAAGAAAAGTTAGCAACTAAAATGCAAGGCATGACTTTGCAAGAACAAAAGGAATTTTTACAACAAGTAAAAGAAGGT
>JBEANU010000036.1:0-18454 GCA_041165265.1 Bacteroidota bacterium
AACTGAAATTGATGAATTGCATGCCTACGGAATCAGCCGAATTTATTCGCCCGATGATGGACGAAAAATGGGCTTAGAAGGTATGATTGAAGATGTAGTGAAGCAATGTGATTTTAATACAGTTGATAGTGCTCAGTTTTCAGTGCTTAGTGCTCAACTCATCAGCAAAAATGAAAGTGCAATTGCACAATTAATTACACTTGCTGAAAATGGAAAATTAGTAAATCAACAAATCAATAAATCAACAAATCAACAAATTCCTGTTCTTGGTATCACAGGTACTGGCGGTGCAGGTAAATCAAGTGTTACCGATGAAATTGTTCGACGTTTTTTAAATCGCTTTGCTGATAAAACTATTGCCGTTATTTCAGTTGACCCATCTAAAAAGAAAACAGGCGGTGCATTATTAGGCGATAGAATTCGGATGAATTCGATTCACAATCCAAGAGCCTATATGCGTTCGTTGGCAACCCGTGATAGTGAAGTAGCATTGAGTGCACATGTTCAAGAAGCCATTGATGTTTGCAAAGCAGCAGCATTTGATTTTGTGATTTTAGAAAGTGCTGGTGTGGGGCAAAGCGATGCTTCTATTTTAGATTATGTAAATGTAAGCCTGTATGTGATGACGCCTGAATACGGTGCTGCATCGCAGTTAGAGAAGATTAATATGTTGGATTATGCTGATGTAATTGCCATCAATAAATTTGACAAAGCAGGCGCATTAGATTCATTACACGATGTAAAAAAACAATACAAACGCAACCACAATTTGTTTACAGCAAAGGATGAAGACTTGCCAATTGTAGGCACTATTGCATCTCAATTTAATGATACTGGCGTAAATCAATTGTTTGAATTATTGGTGGATGCTATTGAAAAAAAATGTAGCGTTGATTGGGGACGAACCAATACTCATCACGAAAAAAATACGGCAACAAAATCACAAATTATTCCACCAGCAAGAGTTCGTTATTTGGCTGAAATCGCTGAAACTATTGAACAGTATGATGCTTGGGCTGATGAGCAAAGTGAAGTTGCAACTAAAATGTATCAGTTAGATGGCACAATAAAAATGTTTGAAAGCAAAAAATAATTGTGGCTGTAAAAATCAATACATACAAAAACTGGTTTGCAGAGGTAAAAACAAACATTCAGCAAGTGCGCTACCAAAGCAGCATGCAGGTGAATGCACAACTTTTGTATTTGTATGCTTACATCGGAAAACAAATTTTACTAAAGCAAAAACAAGAAGGATGGGGTGCAAAAATCATTGATAAATTTTCGACTGATTTGCAAAAAACATTTCCTGATATGAGAGGATTTTCAGTTCGGAATATCAAATACATGAGGCAGTTTGCTGAATTCTATCCTAACTTTCTAATTGTGCAGGAACCTCCTGCACAAATTGAAATTGTTACTTCAAAAAATAAAAAATCAATTACGCAAGAGCCACTTGCGCAATTTAAAAAATCAAAAAGACAAATTGTGCAAGAACCTCTTGCACAAATGAAAAACTCGAAATTGGTAATTGTGCAAGAGCCACTTGCACAATTTAAAATCAATTTCGAAAACCTTGAAAATAAAGATTTGGCAGGTATTTCGTGGTATCATCATATTCTTTTGATGACAAAAATTGCGAATGATATTGAACGAAATTGGTACATAAAAAAAACAATAGAAAATAATTGGAGCAGCACCATTTTAGTTCATCAAATTGAATCGGGTTTGTATGAAAGGCAAGCATTATCGAAAAAGCAAACCAATTTTCATCGCACTTTACCAAAAGAACAAGGTGAACTGGCTTTGCAAATTTTGAAAGACCCTTACGAATTTGGATTAACAACCTTAACCGAGATTACCAAGGAACGTGATTTAGAAAAATTATTGGTAGAGCATATTTCGATGTTCCTGATGGAGTTGGGAAGCGGCTTTGCATACATGGGCAGGCAATTTAAAATACCAACACCACGAAAAATTTACAGCATTGATTTGTTGTTTTATCATGTGCATTTGCATTGCTACATAGTGTTTGAATTAAAAATTACAAATTTTGAAATGCAGCATGGAAGCCAGATTAACGGCTATGTAACATTGATTGATAGATTCTTGAAAAAAGAAAATGACAAACCAACAATTGGCATTGTACTGTGTAAAGAGAAAGATGATTTTGAAGTAGAGTTATCATTGGATGGTTTGCAAAAACCAATTGCTGTAACGGCATACAATCTGAAAAAATTATTATCGAAAGAATTAATTAAAGAATTGAAACGCTTTAATAAAGCCGTTTTGCAGCCGGCAGAAAAAGCAGTAAGCATTAAAAACAAAAACAGAAAAGCAAAATAGTATGGCAACATTACTCGACGAATTAAAAACTGAATACGAAAAGCTGGCAAAGAAACTCAATATTGAAAATGCTGAGTTGTTGGCTAATTGGGAAAAAATAAAACAGCAATATGCTGCTGAATTTTACGAATACAAAGTTCGTGATAAAGTGATTAAGCAACCGCTTACTTCCACATCATTGAGTGGTACAAAAATTAAAAAAGTGGTGTTGCCCAAGTACAATGATTGGGGTGATATTTTGCGTTGGCAATTGCAAGAAAATGTACCAGGCGAATTTCCATACACCGCTGGTGTGTTCGAATTGAAGCGGCAAGGGGAAGACCCAACACGGATGTTTGCCGGCGAAGGTGGGCCTGAAAGAACCAACAAACGATTTCATTATGTTTCATTAGGTCAACCTGCAAAACGCTTGAGCACAGCGTTTGACAGCGTTACGTTGTATGGCGAAGACCCTGCTATCCGCCCTGATATTTATGGAAAAATTGGCAACAGTGGTGTGAGCATTGCCACGGTTGATGATGCAAAAAAACTCTACAGTGGTTTCGATTTGTGTGACCCAAAAACTTCGGTGAGCATGACCATTAACGGACCAGCACCCATGTTGTTGGCGTTTTTTATGAATGCTGCCATTGACCAAGAATGTGAGAAGTATATAGCCTCCCTAAATCCCTCCAAAGGAGGGACTTTTGAGTCCTTCATTCATTCACAAATCAAATCAGATTTAGCCGAAACAAACAATATGTATTCACGACTACCTTTCACTTTTGATGATGGTGGTATTCATCCCCCTTTGGGGGGCAGGGGGGCTTTGCCTGAAGGAAACAATGGTTTAGGGTTACGCTTATTAGGATTAAGTGGCGATGAAGTTTTGCCAAAGGAAATTTACGAAGAACTAAAAGCAAAAGCGTTGCAATCAGTTCGTGGTACGGTGCAGGCGGATATTTTAAAAGAAGACCAAGCACAAAACACTTGCATTTTTTCAACAGAATTTGCTTTGAAATTAATGGGCGATGTGCAACAATATTTCATCGAACAAAAAGTTCGTAATTTTTATTCTGTTTCAATAAGCGGTTATCATATTGCTGAAGCTGGTGCCAATCCTATCACTCAACTTGCTTTCACGTTGGCAAATGGTTTTACTTATGTTGAATATTATTTGAGCCGAGGCATGCACATTGATGATTTTGCTCCGAATCTTTCATTCTTCTTTAGCAATGGAATGGATCCCGAATATTCGGTTATCGGTCGTGTAGCCCGTAGAATATGGGCCAAGGCGATGAAGCAAAAATATAAAGGTAATGATAGAAGTCAGAAATTGAAATATCATATTCAAACCAGCGGACGCAGCTTGCATGCACAAGAAATTGATTTCAATGATATTCGTACCACATTGCAAGCTTTGTACGCCATTTATGATAATTGTAATTCGTTGCACACCAATGCGTATGACGAAGCCATTACAACACCAACCGAAGAAAGTGTTCGCCGTGCCATGGCAATTCAGTTAATTATTAATCGTGAATTGGGAACTGCGAAAAATGAAAACCCAAATCAAGGTTCGTTTTTGATTGAAGAATTAACCGACTTAGTAGAGAAGGCTGTGTTGGATGAATTTAAACGCATCACAGAACGTGGTGGTGTTTTAGGAGCAATGGAACGAATGTATCAACGCAATAAAATTCAGGAAGAATCAATGTTTTACGAACATCAAAAACACACTGGCGAATTTCCGATTGTGGGTGTAAATACTTTTTTAAACAGTAAAGGCTCACCAACTGTAATTCCTGCCGAAGTGATTCGTAGTACCACCGAAGAAAAAGATTTTCAAATCAATGCTGTGCAAGCCTTTCAAAAACGTAATGAAGCTAAAAGTGCTGAAGCATTAATGCGCCTGAAAGATGTTGCCATAGCCAACGGAAATATTTTTGCCGAACTGATGGAAACGGTAAAGCATTGTTCGTTAGGACAAATAAGCCATGCGTTGTATGAGGTGGGTGGGCAGTATAGACGGTCAATGTGATGATGTGCTAATATGCTAATGTGCTAATTGGAAGTCGCAAATTGCGACTTCCAATTTCTAAACTTGATATCACAAAATGTTATATCAAGTTTGGCAAGACTCAAATCTTTGATATCGCAAATTGCGATATCAAGTTTTTGTAAAAAAGAAATTTTACTTTAAAAAAATGAAAAAGAAAACAACCGAAATTGCTTTAGCTGATGAACGAATGATTAACAAAATCTACATCATTCGTGGTCAGAAAGTTATGTTAGATACAGATTTAGCAGAGCTTTACGAAGTCGATACATTCCGATTAAATGAATCAGTTCGAAGAAATATAGAACGCTTTCCTAAAGATTTTATGTTTCAATTAAACTCCGAAGAACTCAAAAGTTTGACATCGCAATTTGCGATGTCAAACGTAAAACCAAAAGGCAGAGGTGGTAGAAGAACACTTCCTTATGCCTTTACTGAACATGGCATATTGATGTTATCCAGTGTTTTGAAAAGTGAAAAAGCGGTGCAAGTGAATATTCATATCATGCGTATTTTTACAAAAACACGTGAATTACTTTTAACCCACAAAGACATTTTATTGAAGTTGGAGCAAATGGATAAAAAAGTTTCGGGGCATGATAAACAAATAAAAATGTTGTTCGATTATTTAAAACAACTAATTGACAAAGGTGATGAGCAGCCTAGAACTGTGATTGAAGGTTATGTGAAATCGAAAAAATAAAATCAGCCATGCGTTGTATGAAGTTGGTGGACAGTATAGAAGGAGTATGTAATTTGCTAATTGAAAAATGAAAGAGAAAGAAATCCAAAATATAATTTTTGAATTGGGAAAACGAGCAAAAGTAAAAGATAGAAATTGCCTTTTTGACGGATGCCCTAATTTGGCAATAGAATCACATTTGTTACAAGAAAATGGAATTCTCGATTCCATCAAAGACAACACGAATCATTTATGGGAACAGAAAATTGAGCATTTCAAAAACGAATTTTATTTTGACAAAATAGGTATTCGGGATGCTTTTACTTTTAAAGGGTTCTGTAATACCCATGACAATTCTATATTTAAATCTATAGAAACTCAACCTATTCATTTTAATAATTACAAAAGCCAACTACTTTTTTCTTATAGAGTTTTAATGAATGAAAAAAGAAAAAAGGAAATCATTATTGACCAGTATTCAAGAATCTTGAATTCATTTAAACTTAGGCTATTCCTTGATGAAAAATATTTGAACCAATTAGATAAATTTCAAAAACAAAACGAACTTGGACTCAATGATATTGGAACTTATGAAAGTATTTTTCTTTCAAATTTAGCTGATGAAAATAAACAGGATTTTCAATTTATAACAAGAGAAATTTCAAAAATTGATTTGTGCATTTCGTCAGTATTTACTCATGAAACTATAAAGGAACGAATTCCTCTTCTCAAAATAAATCCCAATTACCAATCTTCTGATATTTATATACACTTATTTCCATTGGCAACAACCTCAATAATTATTATTGGCTGTTTAAAAGAAAGAGTTTATAATTGTTGGTCTTATATAAAGGAATTTGAAACAGCAGATAACAATAAGTGCTTAAAAAAAATTAGCGACTTAATTGTTTTAGGCAGAATAGAAAATTGGATTTGTTCAAAGCAATTTTATTTAAACAATGTCAAAAGCCGAGAGACGCAATTATTTGACACTATAAGATATAGCTTTAGTAAAACTATTGATTGGATTGATGCTCCATTTAATCTTTTTGGTATCGAATAATTTGCAACCCCGTAAATCCAAAATCAAATTTTGGATTTACGGGGTTGGTTATTTATCTTTGCAGCATGATACAACGAAATTTAGATGCTGTAATTCGTAAGCTAATGAAGCAATACCCTGCTGTAGCTATACTAGGGCCAAGGCAAGTGGGTAAAACTACTCTAGCCAAACAAATTGCTGATGGTAAAAAAAACAACACCATTTATTTAGATTTAGAAAAAGCTGCTGACCGAAGTTTGCTGCACGATGCCCATTCGTATTTAGAAATCTATAAAAACAAATGTGTGATTTTAGATGAAGTGCAACTGATGCCCGATTTGTTCTCGGTGCTTCGTCCGTTGATTGATGAACATCGAAAAGCAGGACGATTTATTTTATTAGGCTCTGCATCGCCAGCTTTGGTAAAGGGTGTTTCAGAAACTTTAGCAGGAAGAATCAGTTACAAAGAATTATCGCCGATTGGTATTACAGAATTGCCTGAAAAAATTTCGATGCGTAAACATTGGCTTCGTGGCGGCTTTCCTGATTCTTTATTAGCAAAATCAGATGCCATGAGTCAGCAATGGCTCAGCGATTTTATTCGCAGCTATGTAGAACGTGATATGGAATTGCTATTTGGAATTTCGATTTCAAACAGCACTTTGCAAAAGCTTTGGACGATGGTAGCACACACCAGTGGCAATGTATGGAATGCAGAAACCTACGCCCGTTCCATTGGGGTAACAGCACCAACTATTTTGCGATATATGGATTACATGGAAGGTTCGTTTATGATTCGGCGGTTGCAACCTTGGTTTCAAAACACTAAAAAGCGATTGGTAAAATCGCCGAAAGTGTATGTGAGAGATACGGGTATTTTGCATCAATTGCTACACATTCAATCGCATGATAGTTTGTTGAGCAACCCTATTGTAGGCGCATCGTGGGAAGGGTATGTGGTTGAACAAATTGCTCAAAACATTTCTGCTGATTTGCAATTGTATTATTACCGAACACAAGATGGTGCTGAATGTGATTTGGTTTTGGTGAAAGGTATTACGCCTGTAGCTTGTATTGAAATTAAACATTCTAACGCACCAACAGTTAGCAAAGGTTTTTTTAATTCCGTTAATGATTTAAAAGCAAAACAAAATTTTGTGATAACGCCGGCAAGTAAAACTTTTACCACCAATAATCAAGTAACAGTTTGCAATTTGGAAGATTTTATAACATCTTTCTTAAATAAACTATAATTACATCAACCCCGTAAATCCAAAATTATATTTTGGATTTACGGGGTTAAATTTTTCATTCCATTATTGGCACCAATCTTGGTAATTTCACCACATAAAATTCTTAGTTATGTTAAAATCTATTTTCACTTTCACATTAGCAGTTTGCACTTTTGCAACTTTCGCTCAAAACAATCAACACATAAACTACAACGCAATGGCAAGTACCATCAATCTTTCAGGTCAGGCATCAAAAAAATATACGCCAGATTTGGCAACCATTGATTTTACAATTAGCAGCAGAAATAAGGAACATAAAGTTGCTATTGCTGAATTGCAAAAAATCAGCAATGGATTAGTTACACGTTTAAATAAATTAGGATTCACAAAAGAACAAATTAAATTAACGGCTTACAATGTGAATCAGGAATTTGATTATACGGATAACAAACAACGATTGAATGGTTATTTGGCTTCACAAAGTCTGCACCTGGAATTCAAATTGGATATGGAGAAATTGAGTTTGCTGTTCAAATCATTTGCTGATGAACCAAGCAATGATATTACATTCAATTACGGTACTGATTTTTCAAAAGAATTGAAAGACAAAATCAAAAATGAATTGATACAAACTGCTATTCATGATGCTCAAGCAAAAGCTGAATTAATTGCCTCTACTGCAAAATTAAAAGTCATTGGAATAAAAGATATTTCTTACAATGTAGCTTCAAACACACCAATTCCAATGTTTGCCCGAGCTGAAATGGCGATGGATAAAATGGTTGGTAGTGCAGCAGCAGCAATGCCTGAGGTTAGCATTAACGAAGTTGAATTTTTAGAAAATATTCAGATTGTTTATTTAGCAGAAGGGATAAAATAAAAAATTATAATAGAAGTAAAAATCAAAAGCCCGACTTAAAAGTCGGGCTTTTTTTGTTTTTGAGGAGTGTGCATAACTTTTTAATGCATAAATGAATAATACATAAGAATCTAATGTATATTTACAGCATCAAAAAAACATCAAAATGATTTTCTCATCTGAATTAATTAAAGGGACATTGAAAACTATTGTGCTAAAACTTTTAGCCGATAACAAAAAAATGTACGGTTATGAAATTACTCAAAAGGTAAAAGAACTAACCAATAGCAAAATTGAAATTACTGAAGGTGCTTTGTATCCAACATTGCATGCTTTAGAGGCCGATGGATTAGTAATTACCGAATTGGAATACATTGGTAAACGAGTTAGAAAGCATTATAAATTAACTCCAACTGGTAAATCAAAAACAAAAGAAAAGGTAAGTGAGTTGGTTGAGTTTATGAATACCATGAAAATAATTTTAGATATCAATTTACAAACTGCCTAATGTATCATCTATCAAATAATCAGGTTGATTTTATTTTGGATGACATCAAAAAACGAGGCATTCAAATTGAAAGTTTGCAGCAAAATTTGTTGGACCATGTTTGCTGTATGCTTGAAAATGAAATGAAACCCGATGATGATTTTGAAAAAATTTATTCCATTACAATTCAAAAATTTTATAAAAATGAATTGTATGAAATAGAACAAGAAACTAATTATTTATTAACGTTTAAAAATTTTTATTTTATGAAAAAAGTTTTGATTTTAAGCGGCATTGCAGCCGCTACAAGTTTTGTGTTGGGGTCAATTTTTAAAATTATGCATTGGCCTGGTTCGCTTGCTCTTTATATGATGGCAATGAGTGTTAGCAGTTTTTTATTTCTTCCACTTTTGTTTTTAATTAAGAATAAGGAACTAAAAAATCTGCAAGAAAAATTGGTATTGGCTTCAGGCATTATTGTAGGGATGCTTTATTGCACAGCGGTAGTTGGAAGAATTGTACAACTTGAATTTGCTAAAAATGGTATTCTATGGCTCATTTACATTGGGTTTGCATTTTTTGTTTTTGTGCCACTTTACTTTTTTACGGGAATTAGAAAACCTGAAATGAAAATAAACACAATTGTTGTTACGTTGCTTTTCATCATTTTTATTAGCTCTCAATTTTTGATGGTCAACCTTCAACCTTTATTAGGGGGTTTGTGGCATATCAACAAATAAAAAACTCAACTCAAAATGTTATGGCTATGCGTTGATTAGTTATTGGGTTATTAAGTTATTGAGGTACATTATTTCCTTAATAACCTAATAACTCTTTAACTCAATAATTTTTGATTATTAAAACTGTAATCGGTAAACAAAATTTGGAAAAAATCCAATTTGATAACTTGTGTTAACGCTGTTGGTTACTGGGTTGTAGCGATAGGCAAATATGTTTTTATTGTTAGTGATATTTTGAATATCAAAGAAAATGGATTGCGCTACCTTATATTTTTTACTATTCATGCTATAACCAATTTTAAAATCCATTCTGAAAAAATCAGGAATTTTTTGACTGAATGAATAGCTATCACCTTTCAGAATTTCTTTTCGCCAAACCATTGAAGCTACTGAATCTGTTGGAGTAAAATATCTGCCACCAGCTTGTGTTAATTTAAAATCGAGTGTAATTTTATTTTGTTTTTCTTTACCAATTTTAAATTCTTTACCTGCTAAAATATTATATACATATTCACCATTGAATGCAGTATTATGTTCTATTCCATCACTGCCTTTATATTTTGATTGATAAATACTTCCTGTCAATAATGCATAATATCCTTTGCTGAAAAATTTTTCAATAGTAAGCTCAACGCCTTTATTAATGCCTGTTCCCTTGTTTTTTAAATTTGTTTTATTGATAGGATTAAAACTTGCACCTGCATTCAATAATGAAAAACTACTTGGCGAAATTGTAACAGGAACATCATATAAATATTGGTAATAAATTTCTGTTTTAATTCTCCAATCTTTTGCTGGTAAATAATCATAGCCTAATACATAATGCTGACTTTTTGTGAATCCTAATTTTTTATTGCTTTCATCATAACTTCCATCAGCATTTAAGGCTCTATAAAAATAAATATCAGGTGTTTGCATTTGGCTGTGTAAGCCAATTCCAGCGTTAAATGTACTTTTATTACTAACTTGATATTTTAAACCAACTCTTGGCTCAATTGATTTAGCATCATTCAAAGTTAAGTATTGCGAATGCAATCCTAAGTTCAAAGTTATTTTATCGGTGAAATTATATTTGGCTTGTGCATAGCCTTGAATCAATTGTGTGAAGTCGTTATAATCCCAATAATTTTTCCAGATGCCCGTATTTGTTTTTCTTACTTGATAAAATAAATTCAAGTTAATTACTTCATCCATCAATCCTGCTTTTACAAATAAATGCGAATTGATTTTTGTGTTGTAAGAAGTATGAATAAGATATCGCATTTGCTTGGTAGTATTCTCAACACTACGATAGGTGGCTGCCTGAAAAATGGTATCTTCTAAATATTTTGAAGCCGTGTAAGTAGCGCCAATAATAGTGTTGAAGTATGATTTTTCATTTACACGTTTAAAATGTTTTACTCCAACTAAACCAATATCACTACCAAAATAGCTGTCAACGCTTGGGTTAGCGAAAATGTCTTTTGAATCAACTTTCTTATGGTCAAATTCTATATGGCTTGTAGCACCTATTCCAAACAAAGTAAACCTACCCATTTTTGATTCGCCACCTACAATTTTAAAACTCAAATCTTGATAAAATGGAGTGGCTGTAGTTCCAATATTTAAACCAATTTTTTGAGCAACACCTGTAAATGCATAACGATAGGCAACTAAGTACGATGAACCTTTTGCTTTATTGATGGGGCCTTCAGTCATGGCTTCAATGCCTGTTAAAGCGCCAATTTGAAAAGTGTTTTCACGTTTTTCAGCATTCCCTTTTCTGAAACCTAAATCAAAAACACCTGCATTTGCATTGCCATATTCAGCAGGAAATGCAGAAGTAAAAAAATCAGAATTACGCAACATGTTAGTATTGATAGCACTTACAGGGCCGCCGTTGGAAGTTACTGTAGCAAAGTGATTCGGACTAGGAACATTCATTCCTTCAATCCGCCACAAAACACCAATCGGTGAATTACCACGAATCACTAAATCATTTCGTGAATCATCAGGTGAGCTTACACCTGCATAACTTGCCGCCATTCGGGCTGGGTCGCTTCGTCCGCCTGCATATCTGTTTACTTCTTCCATACTGAATGAACGGGCTGAAACACTTGTCAGTTCATTATTTGTTTCATGTTTTTTAGATGCTGAAACAGTTACTTGCTTTAATGATTTTACATTTTCCTCCATCTCAATTTCTAATACCACTTCTTTGCCAGCTGTTAATTCAATATTTGAAAGTATAATTTCTTTATAACCTACATAATTTACTTTTACATCATAACGCCCAACAGGTACATTATTGATTTTAAATTTTCCATCCGTATTGGTAGCATCACCTAATACAGGCGAACTGTTAACTAATGATACTGAAGCGCCAATCAAACTTGTTTTTGATTGTTTATCAGATACACTGCCACGAATGGTTTGGGTACTATTTTGTGCTTGAATTGAAAATGTAATCAGTACTAAACTGAAAAGGAAAAGGGATTTCAACATGAATTTCATATCTGTAATTTTAGAATACAAAGATGAATCTGTTCATTTTATTAAACCTTGACAAATGGTAAATTAAAAGGAGAAGGGAATTGATAAATGTCAAGAAGTGTTATAGCTGTTCTGAAATATTTTTGACTCAATTAATAGTTATCACCAAGCAAAAAATATTTGCTAAAATTACTCAGTTTACTTACCTTTGACGTAAGTATTTGAAACATTCATGATAAAATCATTTGGTAATTCTGAAACAGAAAAAATATGGAACGGCGAAAGAGTAAAAGGTTTGCCTAATGAAATTCAGCAAACTGCTAGAAGAAAACTGAGAATGCTTAATAATGCGCAAACTTTGATTGACCTTACAATTCCTCCGGCTAATAGATTAGAAAAATTAAAAGGAGATTTAAAAGCGTTTCACTCCATTCGTATCAATAATCAATGGCGGATAATTTTTAAGTGGAACGAAAACAATGTAAGTGATGTTGAAATAATAGATTATCATTAAAAAGAAAATTATGGCACGATTAAAAAATATTCACCCAGGCGAAATTTTGAATGAAGAGTTTTTAAAACCGCTTGAAATCAGTGGTTACAAACTTTCAAAAGAAACAGGCATTCCGCAAACACGAATTACTTTAATTATCAGAGGTGAACGAAAAATTACTGCCGATACCGCTTTGCGATTGGCAAAATTCTTGGGAACATCAGCCAAATTTTGGTTAGGCTTACAAAATGATTTTGATTTGGAAGAAGAGCAAATTCATTTGAAAGTAAAATTAGCTTCTATAAAAACTTTTGAAATAAAGGCTGCTTAATTTTTTAATCACCCATTAAAATCTTAAACTATGAAACTTAAACTAACTTTTCTATTTCTTCTTTTTGCATGAAGTAGGCTTTGTGCAATCCAACAAAAAAAATTTAATTATTGGTAATATGCCTCAGTTTCTTTGTTGTAAAAAAAACAAAATTCCACTTATACATTAATAACATTTGATTAGGCTCAAACCAATTCTTACATTTGTTTCGTAAAAATTAATTCATGAGCGATAAAACAAAAGAAGCCGTAAAAAAAATTACCGATGCAGGTATTGAAATAAAAGAGTTGTACCATACACTTCCCGAAAATTTTAATGCCGTTGAAAAGCCTGCTGAATACCCTTTTACAAGAGGCGTTCAAAAAACGATGTATCGTGAAAGATTCTGGACTATGCGTCAGTACGCAGGTTTCAGCACTGCCGAAGAATCTAACAAGCGTTATCATTTTTTGTTGAGTCAAGGCACAATGGGTTTGAGTGTGGCTTTTGATTTACCTACACAAATTGGTTATGATAGCGATCATGCTTTGGCTGATGGCGAAGTAGGAAAAGTAGGTGTTGCCATTGATACCTTGAAAGATATTGAAATTTTGTTCGACGGAATAAAATTGCAAGACATCACCACATCAATGACTATCAATGCTTCAGGGTTTATTTTGTTGGCAATGTACATTGCGTTAGCAAAAAAACAAGGAGCAGATTTATCACAAATCAGTGGTACCATTCAGAATGATATTTTGAAAGAATACGCTGCCCGTGGCACTTACATTTATCCGCCAAAACCAAGTATGCGAATCATTACTGACATCTTTGAATATTGCAGTACTGATTTACCAAAATGGAATACAATTTCCATCAGTGGTTATCATATTCGTGAAGCAGGAAGTGATGCCGTGCAAGAATTAGCATTTACCTTAGCTAATGGCAAAGCTTACTTGAAAGCTGCTTTGGATAAAGGTTTGGATATTAATGTATTTGCCAAGCGATTATCTTTTTTCTTTAATGCTCACAATAATTTGTTTGAAGAAGTAGCCAAGTTCAGAGCCGCAAGACGAATATGGGCAAGCATTACCAAAGAATTGGGTGCAACAGATGTGAAAGCACAAATGTTGCGTTTCCATACACAAACAGGCGGCAGCACACTCACAGCGCAACAACCCGAAAACAATATTATTCGTGTAACGATGCAAGCATTGGCTGCTGTATTAGGCGGCACACAATCTTTACACACCAATGGTTTTGACGAAGCATTATCATTACCAACTGAAAAAGCGGCAAGAACAGCTTTGCGTACACAACAAATTATTGCCAACGAAAGTGGCGTTACAGATACCGTTGATCCATTAGCAGGAAGTTTTTTTGTAGAGAATTTAACAACCGAATTAGAAACTGCTGCATGGAAATTGATTGAAAAAATTGATGCCATGGGCGGCTCAGTAGCAGCCATTGAACAGGGTTTCATTCAAAATGAAATTGCACGAAGTGCTTATGAATATCAAAAGAAAATTGAGAACAATGAAAAAATAATTGTTGGTGTAAATAAATTTCAGGCAAAAGAAGAAGCACAAAATGATTTATTTAAAATTGATGAATCGGTTCAAAAATATCAAATTGAAAAACTAAAAAATTTAAAAGCCAGCCGAGATAATGAAAATGTAAATCGGCTGCTAACTAAATTAGAAACTGTGGCTCAAAGCACTGAAAACCTGATGCCTACTGTGATTGAATGTGTTGAGGCCTATGCTTCGTTGGGCGAAATTGCTGATGTATTGCGTAAAGTTTATGGTGAATACCAAGGGTAAATGTTTCTGAAGTTTAGCAAACTATAAAGGTTCGCCAAACTTTATTTTTTAAAAAAGTTCGTTGAGTTTTTAAAAGATGCTTCACTTTGTTCTGCAAACAGGTGCATTAAGCAAAGTAATAATGAGCTTGTCAAATTCAAAAAATAATTTCCATTCTATGCTCAAAAAAATATTTTCATTGCTGATTATTTTATTGCCCCTGTTTTCAATAGCACAAAATCAAAACATTTCAGGAGGAGTTGTTTTTGAAGGGGAGCCCTTTATGGTTCAAAACCCCAATAACGCCAATCACTTTGTGGTGGCTTGGATTGGATATGTGTTTAACAAACCTGTTTCAATAAAAACAAAAACAACTTTTAATGGTGGCCAAACTTGGAGCAATGCTGTTGTGCTTCCGCATCATGGTACAACGTGGCACTCTGCTGATCCTTCAATGGATTTTGATAAAGCAGGAAATTTATATTTATGCTATGTTGATTATACTGAAGCACCCGATTCAGGTGGTGTGTATGTAATCAAATCAATGGATGGTGGCTTAACTTGGGGCAATTCTGTGAAAGTAATTGATGCTTATGCTGATGGAAATAAACGCCCGTTAGATAGGCCTTGGTTATCCGTTGATCGCTCCAATACGATTCATCAAAATAGCCAATATGTTACTACAAAGCCAGCACCTTGGATTGCTGCACCCAATCGCCCCTATTTTATTCGAGCAGCAAATCCAATATCATTTTTAGCATGGCAATATTTAGATGCTGCTAATTTTCTTTGTGGTAATTTAATCCAAGCTCCAATGGCTATGAGTGCTGTAGCTACAGATGGTACATTGTATTGTATTTATCCAACTTATGTTACTTCACAAAATATTTTACCAGGTTTTATTTTAGCCACCTCTATAAATGGTGGTGCATCGTTCACCTACAAAGGAGCTATTTATGGTACTACAAATACATCCACAAAAGATTCGTTAGCAAAACTAGGTTATCGGTTGATGGTAAATCCCAATGATGCCATGCATATAGCTTTTTTACGAGCCGGAAATCCAATAAGTGATTATGATATTTTTTTAACAGAATCATTAGATGGCGGAAATACTTGGGGGAACTCAATCAGAGTGAATGATGATGCTTTGAACAATGGCAAAATGCAAGAATTGGTTTGGGGCAATTTTGATGAACATGGTAATATTGCAATGGCATGGAGAGACCATAGAAATGCAGCAGGAAGTGGCTATACTACAGGTTCTGAAATTTATGGTGCTATAAAATGGAAAGACTCAATAAATGCCTCCTTTAATTTTAAAATAGGTGATACCCTTACACCTTACAACGCCACCTATTTATCACAAAATGGTAATGATTTTATGTGTGTAACTATGGCACATGATACGCTGAATGCTGCTTGGGGCGATGTTCGTACGGGTAAATTAAATATTTATTTTAGTAGAACGGCAGTTAAACAAAATAGTAGCAGTGCAACTCAAAAAGTAGTGAGTGAAGATATTCCTGAACTAAAAATTTACCCTAATCCAGCAAATTCAACAATTAATTTTAAGTTGCTAAATACAAAAATAAAAAATGTTGAAGTGTTTAATTTAGTAGGAGAAAAAGTTGCTGAAATAGAAAAAATAAAAACAGGTAATATCAGTATTTCAAACCTTTCTATCGGAACTTATTTATTAGTAGTGGAAGATATTTCAGGAAATAAATTCAGCTCAAAATTTGTTAAAGAATAAAAAAAAGACGGATAACAATATCCGTCTTTTTCAAGCCATAAAATTCAATTTAATATCAGTGGATATTTACTTGTGATTAAAAGCAACAGTAACCGTAATTAATCCTGAACCAATTGTGCCAAAGCCACTACTGCTTGATTTTGGTGAATTAGCTACCATAGTAGTTGTGCTTGTAGAAGTAACTACTGTTGTAGTATTAGTACCTGCAGCAGTTGAATTTGAAACAAATCCCCAACCAAATTCAGCACCAACAGCCAACCAATTAGTGATATAATAGTTAAAACCAACACATGGTATAAAACCAAATGAGTTGGTAGCACCATTTTTAGTATCAATAGTAGCAGTTGAACCCAAACCGGCATCCACTATAGTTGATTTGGCTTTTGAATTACCCATTCCTACAAATAAATCAGCCCCAATATATGGTTCAAGCTTAGCAGTGCCTTTAAAATTTTTTTGAAATCCTAATGAAATATTAAAATTAGACGAAGATGATGATGAAGTAATTGAATCACCAATGTAGCCTGCTTGTGACGTCTTTGAGGAAAGACTTCCGTAATTTACACCTAATCTAACGGCCATATCATCTTTGATATAATGCCTGAACAATAATGTACCTGTTGGATGATTGTTGGTGCTAGGTGATATTATATTGATACCTGATGTACCAAAAGTAAAACTGTGATCACCCTTTTTTGGCATTTGCGCCATTGATACTGCTGCCGAAGCAAGTAAACATGCTGAAAGAAAAATTTTCTTCATAACGATTATAGATTTTTGGTTTAAAAAATTTACTACAATATATAATTACCAATATACTCAAAGCAATGAAATGAAACAATTGGTTTGCACAATGATAGTGTTCATGTTTTTTATTTTATACAATTTGTATTGATAGTAAAATATGTAGTTAATAAAATTGAGCTCCCATTTATCGTATCAACATAACAGCAAAATGATTACATTTTATACATATTCCCTTTAATATTTTAGTTTCAATTAAATTTAATTTTCAATTTGCTTTTGAAATTTTATTAATTGTTTTTCTTTACTGAATAAATGACAAATCAAATTCTGTATCAAATTGCACTTACGCATCTTGCCGAGATTGGAGTAATCACGGCAAAAAATTTAGTAAGCTATTGTGGTGGGGTTCAAGGCGTTTTTGAAGCAAAAAAAAATCATCTTGAAAAAATTCCGAATATTGGTACGGTAAGGGCTCAAGCTATTTTAGCATCAAAAACCGAAGCCTTAAAATTAGCAGAAGCTGAAATAAAATTTATTGAAAAAAATAATTTAAAACCATTATTTTATACAGATGAAAATTTTCCTAAACGATTATTACAATGTGCTGATAGCCCAGTACTGCTGTATTATAAGGGTAACGCCAATTTAAATACTCGTAAAATTATATCCATTGTAGGTACTCGTAGAATTACCGAATATGGTAAAAATCAATGTGAAAAATTGGTTGAACAATTGGCTGCCTATCAACCATTAATAATAAGTGGATTGGCATACGGCGTTGATATAACTGCTCATAAATCAGCATTAAAAAATAAATTAGAAACAGTTGGTGTTGTAGCAAATGGTATGGATAAAATGTACCCATCAGCACATGTAAAATATATAAAACAAATGGTTGAGTGTGGTGGCATACTTACCGAATATGGTTTTGGCGAAGTTGCAAATAAAGAAAATTTTCCACAACGCAATCGCATTGTAGCTGGCATGTGTGATGCTATGATTGTTATTGAAACTGCAATTAAAGGTGGTGCAATGATTACTGCAAAATTAGCTGATTCATATAATAGAGATGTGTTTGCATTGCCCGGAAAAGTGGGCGATATTTATTCAGAAGGATGCAATTATCTAATCAAAAATAATCAAGCTACATTATTTGAAAGTGCAGATGATATTATCAAACAATTGATGTGGGATGTTGAATTATTAAAACCAACCACCCAACAAACTTTGCTATTTGTTGATTTATCAAATGATGAAAAACTAATTGTAGATGCTTTACAAATGGGGCAAACAGGCATTGATGATTTGATTAATACAACCCAATTATCACACACTGCAACCGCCGGATTATTACTTCAATTAGAGTTGAAAGGTATTGTAAAAGCTATGCCAGGTAAACTTTTTAAGTTGTAATTAATTTACCACTGTGTAGCATCAGGCATTTGATTTAC
>JBEANU010000037.1:0-4498 GCA_041165265.1 Bacteroidota bacterium
TCCACTTTTCTTACCATATTTTTGTTTGAAAATTATTTATCTTTACAAAAAAGAAATCTTATGTACACAACATTGCAAGCCAACATTGATGAATTAGACAATTCATTTCTGCAAAAAATAAAAGAACTTTTTAAACATCAAAAAGTTACCATCACCATTCAATCTGAAATGGATGATGATACAGAATATTTGCTATCAAATCCAAATAATAAAAAACGAATCATCGAATCTGTTGAGCAAGCTAAAAACGGACAAACCATATTGTTAAATATCGATGATTTGAAATGAAGAAAATTCAATTCACCATTCATGCTTTTGAAGAGTATAATCAATGGCTAATGGAAGACAAAAAAGTGCATCAACGATTGGTAGATTTAATCAAAGAAATTTCTCGAACACCATTTACGGGCAAAGGAAAACCCGAACCATTAAAGCATGAATTAAAAGGCTATTGGAGCAGAAGAATCACTGATGAACATCGTTTGGTGTATAGAGTTACAAACGATTTTGTTGAAATCATTCACTGCAAATATCATTATCAATAATTTCTTCTCCTCCACTTTTCTTACAATATTTGTGTGTGAAAAAATGAAAACGAAATGAAAATATTATTTAGCTGTGTAAGTTTTTTTTGTTTTTTTCTAAATAGTAATGCTCAGTCAATTATTGGGAAATATGTTGGCAACGATGGTTGTATTGATATTACAAACGATTCAGCTTTGACTTATAGAATCAAAATAAAAGGTTGTCTTAATTTTACGGAAGCTGCCTATACCAATTACAAAATCGTTAAGGATAGTTTGATATTTATTTATCCAATTCAAAATAATTCTTTCATTGATTCTATGAAAAAAGACGATTCTTTTATTCACGTAAATTCATACAATACTTTTTATTTTAAATTTTTAAACAAAGAGCATAATGCAATCAAAGGCAAATATTATTTCCAAAGTAAAATCCCTTGGCGAAAAAAAATAAAATCAAAAATCAAATTTTATTTATTCAAGTTGGGTCTTATAAAACATTTGAATAACTCAATTCATTCTCATCATGAAGAAAGTGTGTTTATAAAAAATGAAAATCACTAAGATTTTTTCAATCAGCATTCTATTCCTTTCTACTTCGATATTCATCATTGGATGTTGGATATTGGAAATTCAAATAGCCAATTTCCAACTTTAAATATCCAATCACCAATTAAAAAAAAAGCAACCAATTCAACATTTCATCATTCGTTTTCTCGGCTCTTCGTCATTCAAAAAAAACAATCGAACATTCAAGTACTCGAATAATTGGAATGAAGAATAAATTTCCTTAAATCCACTTTCTAATTTGTTTGTAAAAAATGAAAATTAAGAAAACTATTTCACTGAGTTGCACAAAGCTTACACAAAGTTGCGCAAAGAAAATCTTGGTGAACCTTTGTGAAAACCTTAGTGGTACTTTGTGTTATAATTTTAATTTAATTTCTTCCCATCTACTTTTCTTACAATATTTTTGTTTGAAAAATGGAAATTCAATTATTCAACATTCGATTAATCGGCTCTTCGTCATTCAAAAAAAACAATCGAACATTCGAGTATTCGAGTAATTGGAATGAAGAATTTATAAAAAAAATTCGTGTATTCGTGGCATCACTCCAAACTTCTAAAATCCACAGGCACCATTCTACTAACGCCAGGCTCAGCCATCGTAACGCCGTAAATCACATCCACCGAAGCCATAGTAGCTTTGTTATGTGTTACAATAATAAACTGCGAATTATTACTGAATTCACGAATCATGTTGTTGAATTTACCAACGTTATTATCATCCAACGGTGCATCAACCTCATCCAAAATACAGAATGGTGCAGGTTTTAAAAGATATAAAGAGAATAATAATGCAATTGCCGTCAATGTTTTTTCACCACCACTTAATTGAGTAATGGTACTTGGTTTTTTGCCTTTAGGTTTTGCTACAACTTCAATTTTACTTTCCAACACATCATCTGGATTTTCTAAATATAAATCGCATTGATCGCCTTCGGTAAATAACTTTTGAAATACGCTAATGAAGTTGGCTTTAACTCTTGTAAATGCATCTAAGAATTTTTCACTTGCTGTAGTTTCAATTTCTTTCATGGTTTCTTCCAATGAAGTTTTAGCCGAAACTAAATCAGCTTTTTGAGTAGTGATAAAATCATAACGAGTTTTCATCTCTTCAAATGCTTCCACCGCCATTGGATTTATTTCACCAAATTTATCTAAGCGCTCTTTTGCTTTTGCAACACTTGATTGTAGTTGTTCATAATTCAAATCAGGATTAGGTCCATTATCAATTATATCATCAATATTAATGTTAAACTCAATACTCAAGCGCTCTTTCAAGCCACTTAATTGCAAACGCAAATCAGTATTTTTATCTTTAATAGATTGAATAATTGAATCAACTTGTTCTTTAGTACGTTGTAAAGCTTTTAATTTATTTTCACGTTCATCAATTTCTGTTCTGCTTTTATAGTATTCTTCTTCAATGGCTTTTAGTTCATTTTCCAAACCTTCACGTTTGCCAATTAATGAACTTAATTGTACTTCTACAACTTCTAAATTTTTATTCAAATCATAATAATCAACCTCTGCAATGCCCAATGCTTGTTGGTTTTGTTCATATTGTTGATTGATTTGAGTAATCTGATTTTGCTTGATATGAATTTCTTGTTCAATAGTTTTTAAACTATTTTGTTGTTGAATAAAATGAATATTAGTTTGATTAAATTCATTGGTTTGTTGTTGCAATGAATTATTAGCATCATTATAAGCCAATGTTAATTCATCAATTTTGGATTGAAAACTATCTCTTTCAATTCTTAACCCTTCCAGTTTTTCAAGCCATCCTTTTTGTTTTTCTTCAATCAATTTTATTTTTTCAGCAATTGCAGTCTGACGTTCTTCATTGTTTTTTGATTGCAATTCAACGTTTTCTAATTTCGTTTTTACAGCAATCATTTCATTTGTTTTCTGATTCAATTTATTGCGCTGTGCATTCAAATTTACACTTTGCAATTGTTGATTCATACTTACTAACTGTGCTTGATTTTCTTTAATTTTTACATCGATGCCATCAGCCGAAGTTTTCAATTTTGCAATTTCATCTTGCAATTTTTCAAGATTTTTCAAACGCCCCAAACGCTTACCTTCAAACAAGCCAACACTTCCGCCACTTAAAGCAAATCGGCTACGAATAAATTTTGCATTTGGCGAAATGAAAGTCAATTCAGGTCGGGAATTTACAGGAGCATTTTCAATATCATCAGTGATATAAATTTTATTCAATAAATAATTTATCAAGGATTGATATTTATTATCTGATTCAATTATACTTAGTGCATGCGTACAATGCGCAATAGTTTCAGCATCAATATTTTCATAAGCTTTCAGCTCTTCTAAAATGAAAAAATTAGCTTTTCCTTTTTTATTATCACTTAATAAATTCACGGCTGTTACAGCTTCAGCCAAAGTTTCAACCACATAATAATTCAAATAAGGCTCTAACAAATTTTCAATGGTTGCCTTAAATTCATCTTTGGCTGCAATAATATCGCTTAATAATGGCGCTGATTTAGGGAAGTTGGGTTGTTGTTTTAAAAACTTAATTGAATCAGGAAAACCTTCTAATTTATCAACCATACTTTTAGTAAGGTTGTATTCATTTTGTTTAGCATCTAGCTGACGATTTTGTACAGCTAATTCCTGACGCAATTGGTCTAATAATTCACGAGTTGAGCGAATATTGTTTTGCAATTGCAACTCTTGTTCTTCCGCCGCTTTAAATGAAGCTTCTAATTCTTCTTTTTCTTTAGTTAAATGCTCACTTTGTTTTTGCAAATTTTCTTTTTGCTCTTTACTACTTGCAATCCATAAAGCACTTTGATTAATCTCTGCAACATGGCTATTCTTCTGAGCATCACCAACTGCTATTTCCTTTTCATTATCGTAATAATGCTTATCAACCACTTGCTTTTTCAACTGCTCATCAGCCAATTGTTTGCGCTTTTCTTCATAAGCCAATTTAACATTTTCTAATGCTTCTTTTGCAGCAGTTAATTTGCTTTCGGCATTTTCTAAATCTTTTAAAATATCGTCTTTTCTAATTCCAGCGTTTTCAATATCTGATTGTAAAGTGGTGATAGTAGTTTTACTATTTTCAATTTGCTGTTTTAAATTGGTTTGTTTTTCAAGCAAAAATTTAATTTTTTCTTGAGCCAATTTTTTATCATTTTCTTGTTGGGTAATATTATTTAAAAACTCATTAAAGTTTTTTTGCGATTCATTTAACCTTCTTTCTTTATCAATTAATACTACTTTATCTTTTTCTACACCAGCTTGAATTTGATTTAACTCTGTTTCTACTTGAAGCTTTCTGTCGTTTTCTTCATCTTGTCTTTTAGTAATATTTTCAAATTCATCTTTATAATTTACTAATGTAAATGCCGCTAAATCAACGCTTTCCTTTTTGT
>JBEANU010000038.1:0-3320 GCA_041165265.1 Bacteroidota bacterium
TTTTAAAACTACTTTCCATTTTTTGTTTTGAATTTCCTCAATAACTCATTAACTTAATAACTAAATAACTTTTTTAAAGTATTCCAACGTCAACTTCAAGCCTTCTGCCCTATCCACTTTCGGTTCCCAGCCTAAAATTTCTTTTGCTTTTGTAATATCAGGTCGGCGTTGTTTAGGGTCATCAGTTGGCAATGGTTTATAGATAATTTTTGATTTTGAACCCGTCAATTTCAAAATTTCTTCTCCAAATTGATTAATCGTTATTTCGCTTGGATTTCCAATATTCACTGGTTGAGCATAATCGCTCAGTAATAATTTATAAATGCCATCCACTAAATCTGAAACATAGCAAAATGAACGAGTTTGTGAGCCATCACCAAAAGCAGTTAAATCTTCACCACGTAATGCTTGCCCAATAAATGCTGGTAATACTCTACCATCATCTAGTCTCATTCTTGGGCCATAAGTATTGAAAATGCGTACAATTCTTGTTTGCAAACCATGATAAGTATGATAAGCCATGGTCATAGCTTCCTGAAATCGTTTAGCTTCATCATAAACGCCTCTGGGCCCCACAGGATTTACATTACCCCAATATTCTTCAGTTTGAGGATGTACTAATGGGTCACCATACACTTCAGAAGTGGAGGCAATCAACATTCTAGCATTTTTAGCTTTTGCTAATCCTAATAAATTATGCGTTCCTAACGAACCCACCTTTAAAGTTTGAATTGGTATTTTTAAATAATCAATTGGACTTGCTGGTGAAGCAAAATGCAAAATATAATCTAAATCACCTGGCACATGAACGTATTTAGATACATCATGATGGTAAAATTCAAAATTTTTATTGGGGAATAAGTGCTCCAAATTTTTGATATTGCCTGTAATCAAATTATCCATCCCAATTACATAGCATCCTTCAGCAATAAATTTGTCGCATAGATGTGAGCCTAAAAAACCAGCTGCACCTGTTACTAATACTTTTTTCAATGATTGATTGTTTTAATAGGCAGCAAATATAATCAATCAATTTAAAGCTTGGTATTACAATATATATATTTTTAACAAATACAAGTGCATAAGATGCAACCCTAGTTGAAACAATTTCGTCGAACTTTACGTTAGAAATATAATTACCTTTTTTTCACAATTTAAATTTTTAAAAAATGAAACACTTTTTATCATCCGATCCAGCTGCAAGTCAGCACAATGGCAATGTTTTTTCCTATTTAATTTTGTTGCTTGGTGTATTTTTCTTTTTTATCCTTATGATGTAAATTTTTTTTGCTCCTGTAATTAAAATAAGGCTAGTTGTTTTTACACAAGTTCATGTGAAAAATGATTAGCCTTTATTCATTTATAAATACTTAACTTTATTGAATAAATTTTGATGGCTATGAAAAAAAATATTTTACTATTGGTTGTTGTATTGATGGTTTGGGGGTGTAAAAAAAAGCAAGTTAATTATGATTCAAAAACTGAATACTTTCCTTTATCAGTAGGCAATTGGATAATATACGATGTTGATTCATTGGTTTATGATGCATTTACATCTACCTCATATCATCACAATTTTCAATTAAAAGAATTAGTTGCTTCATCATTTGTAGATGCTACTGGTGAAGCGGCTTATATTTTAGAACGATATGAACGTGATAGTACTAATCATGATTTTGTATTTAAAAATAAATGGGTTCAAAAAAATAGTACTACCAAAGCTGAAAAAGTGGAAGATAATTTACGATTTATTAAATTGGTTTTTCCGCCACTTAAAAATGAAGTTTGGAAAGGAAATGCCTATTTACAAATTGACCCAAATGATGAACGCACAAAATTTTTAACTGATTGGGATTATAAATACACTACTGTAGATGAGCCGGCAACAATTGGAGCCACAAAATTTGATTCAACGCTTACCGTTTTGCAGCATGATGATTACATTGTTCGTTTGCAAAAATCATATTTTAAAGAAACCTTTGCTAAGCATGTTGGCTTGGTGTATTACCAACATACTTTTTTAGAGCAGCAACCATCTGACCCAACTTGGAAATCAGGCTTTGATGTAAAAGCCACTTTAAACTCATTCGGTAAAAATTAATGTTGTTGATTTATTGCAACAATTGAATTCCATTTTTTTCAAATGCAATTTTTCGTTGTTTGTATAAGCTACCAATTGCCATTTTAAATGTTTTTTTACTCATGGCAAAAAAATCATAAATATCATTGGGGTCACTTTTATCATTAAATGCTAAAAATCCATTATTTTCATTCAGTAATCTAAGTATTTTTTCCAGTTCATCTTCTACCCTATTATAGCCCACTTTACCAATTGCTACATCAATTTTATTATTAGGATAAATCTTTTTTATAAAGCCTTTAAAGCTATCGCCTTCTTCAATTTTTCTGTAAATTTCATCATGGTACAATAAGCCCAAATGCATTTGATTAATAATTATTTCGAACCCTAAATCAGTATTACGATATACTAGGCCATCAAATTCATCTTTTTCTTTTACAGTTAAATTTTCATTACTTAAAAAAGGCTTAATCTTTTCAGTAGCAGCCATTCTGCCTGTTTGGCCGTCAATAAAAATTCGTACTAAATAGCTTTCGCCTACAAGCATGCGTTTATATTGCTGGGATAATGGTACAAAAATATCTTTCATCAATCCGTTATCTAAATAAGCGCCATGCTCAGTAGTAGTAACCACTTTCAAATTTACGATATCACCTATTTTACCTTTGGGCTGAAGTGTAGTTGCAATTAATCTGCTATCATTATCATGATAAATAAATACATTTATAAAATCGCCAATTGCTAAATTTTCAGGCACCCATCTTATTGGTAATAAAATACCATCTTCACCATCATCTAAATAGGCTCCAAAATCAACAATTCGTAAAACTTCTAATTCATTAAATACGCCAACTTTTATCATTTTTTTAATTTTATACGGTGTAAGTTCTAGGTTTTTCAACTCGTTTTGTGCCTGCATACAATTCATATTCAAACAAGCGGCAATCAATAGTGCTGTTGTAAAATTCAATTCGTTTGCTAGGTTTAAGCCCTATATGCTTAGCTAAATCTAAATTGCCTGTAAAAATATAGCCCCAATAGCCACCACATTTTTTTTTCATAAAATCTCCTATCCTACTGTAGGTTTTTTCTAGTTCATCCAAATTTCCAAGCCTTTCACCATATTCAGGATTGATAAATAATACGCCCCTATTTTTTTCAGGAATATTGGTTTGTTCAAAATCACATACTTCAAAATCAATTAAAGCATCAATATTGGCATAAGCCGCATTTGCTTTTG
>JBEANU010000039.1:0-6646 GCA_041165265.1 Bacteroidota bacterium
GATTTTCAAATCGGGACTTCAAACAGTTTTGCTTTTTTTTGCTTAACTGATAAATTTTCTTAACGCTAATTTTTACAATGCCGCTTTAAATCATTGAAATTGACTTTTTGAGGCTTGACTAATTAGCCCAATAAAACTGAACGAACATTTACTACATTGGCATAATAACAAATTGATTGGATGCAAGAACTATCACTTTGGTATTAGTGGGAATTTACTAATAATGCTTGATGCAATGCTTTGCCCAAAATATTAAAAATTAATACTGTAATAAAAATTGCTAACCCGGGTAAAATAACCAACCACCAAGCATTAAAATTTTCGCAACCTGCATTAATTAATGTGCCCCAACTTACAGCACCGGCAGGTAAGCCAATATTCAAAAATGAAAGCGAAGATTCAATTAAAATAGATTGGGCAATGCCGAATGAAATACTTGATATTGCTGATGAAATGGTATTAGGCAATGCATATTTCAATAAAATATTTATTTGCGATACACCAAGTATTTGGGCAGCTTGCATGTATTCTACATTTTTAATACGCAACATTTCAGCACGAATAATTCGGGCAATATTTGCACTTTGCAACACCCCAATAATAAGAATTAAATTAAGATAAGAAGGTTGAGTAATGGCAGCCAAACTAATGACTAAAATCATGATTGGAAGTGATACCACTATTTCAATTATTTTTATGATGATAAAATCAATGGGAACAAAAATTTCAGTTTTGAAAAATTGAATTCTATTAATCGTATATCTACAAAAAATGATACCTAAAAATAGTACAATAATTGAAATTGCCACACTTACACTAAGCTGAAAAATTAGCCACCATACTGATGTTTGCCAAGCTTCAGATAATATGTACCACCTAATTTGAAAACCATAAAACCATGCTAACACAATTCCTACTAATAAAAAAATGGCAGTTCCTTTTTTTATTTTTATAGTATCATTACCAAAATAGCCTGCACATAAACCAGCACTTACGCCTATTAATGCAGCTAATAGCATGGAAAAAATACCTACTAATAAGGCAGATGAAATGCCGCTTATTAGCCCACTTGCTACATCTTCACCTCGTTTATTAGTACCCAACCAATGTTTAAATTGCAAAGGCATTTGTACTTCATTTTTATCCCTATTTAAAAACAATTGTTCCTCAAAAGGCGATAAATAATTGGCATTTAAAATATCTGAAGTGTTGGGTGCATAAGCGATTGGCGCAAATAATGCAGATTGATAAGGTAAATGTTTCCAATCTATTTGTTGCTTATCAAGCATTTGTGGTTCACCCATTTCATTAAAAAACAAAATTTGATTTGAGAGATGAAAAATTGGAAAATAGGTGTGATTATATACTTTAATATAATATGGTTTTTGATTGGCTATCAACGGAGATAAAACACCAATTGAAAAAAGCGTTATCAAAATCCAAATTGAAAATTTTGCCATTTTATTTTTCATCAACCGATGCCAAATAATTTTTATATAAGAATTAGATGATATTTTATTTTTCAATTTCATTTTTCAAATCTTATTCGTGGATCAATAACTGAATACAAAATATCACTCACTAAAAAACCTACTAAAGTTAAAAAACCCGTTATAGTAAAAATGGCTACAATCAAGTTATAATCATGATTACCGATGCTTTGATAAATGGTTCGGCCCATACCTGGCAATGAAAAAATTGTTTCTAAAATTACTGAGCCACCTAATACTGCCGGAAAAATATTAGCAAACACCGTGATGATTGGAAGTAAAGAGTTTTGAAAAGCATGACCCCAAATAATTTTATTTTTTGAAACCCCCTTCGCCTTTGCTGTTAAAATATAATCTTGATTCAAACTATTCAACATTTCTAATTGCATCGTTTTTGTAAGAAAAGCTATTGAGCCATAACTAAATGAAATAATAGGTAAAATAAAGTATGAGATGGCTTGTAACCATGTACTGTTTCCCTCAATTGGCGCCACACCTGATGAAGGAAACCAATTCAAAACATCAGGATTACTAAATAACATAAGCAACATTGTTGCTACCCAAAAGGTTGGCAATGCAGGTAAAATAAAAATCACAACACTAATTATTTTACTAATTTTTTTGCTCTTATTGGCTGCTAAAAACACACCTAATGGTAGGCTAATAAAATATGCAATGCCAATTGAAAGCAGGCTGAACAATAAACTCCATGGCATTTTCTCTTTTAAAATAGTTGAAATTTTTTGTTGTGAAAAAATTGAAATTCCAAAATCACCATGGATAATTCCGTTTGAAGATTTTCCATCGCCAAACAACCAACGATGATATTGGTTAGGGAAATAAAATGAAATGGTAGGAATATATTTTTTTATGCCGCCATTATTCAATTGAAAATTTTCTATTTTTTTTTGCTCCAATTCATCTTCAATTTTATATAATGTATCAGTGGTAGCTAATGAATGAATAGAAAAATAAAATACAGGTAAATCTAATCCCAGCTGATGTTTCCATAGCTGTATTTGATTTTGATAATTGGCTGTGGTAGCCAACTGTTCACTATTGCCTTGTGAATTTTGAACTATCATTTCAGCAGCATTGCCAGGCGCATGCAAGCTAATTTCAAAAGCTAATAATGAAATAATTAATAGCGTTGGAATAAAAAACAATAATCGTTTTAAAATAAAAGGTAACATATTTTATTACGCTAATATCAGTAATAAAAATGATTCATTTCTGTTCAGTCTATAAATATAGATAAACCACAAATGAAGGTTTGCTATGTAACTGAATGGTGCCATATAATATTTGTATTTTTAAACCATATCAAAAAGATAATTTACATACTATTTTTTTTAAGTTTTTGTGTTGCTAAAAATGTTTTTGCACAACAACATGGCAGCCGTATTTTATTTTTGTTAGATGCATCAGGCAGCATGAATCAAAAAATGGGAAGCAAAACCCGATTTGAAATGGCTCGTGAATTATTATATAATTTGGCTGATAGTTTAGAAAAAAAGAAAAGCAATGTTGAAATTGGTGTTCGGGTTTTTGGTCATCAATATCAAAATTCAGCACATAATTGTGAGGATAGCAAATTTGAAATTCCGTTTGCAAAAGGCAATTCAGTTAAACTGTTAAAGCGCTTAAAACAGTTGCAACCAAAAGGTTATACGCCAATTGCATATAGCATTTTTAAAGCTGCCGAACAAGATTTTCCATTAGTACAATCAAACACAAACGAAATGTTGAATGCCATTGTATTAATTACAGATGGCGAAGAAAGTTGCGATGGCAACCCTTGTGCAGCTGCATTATTATTAGAAAAAAAGCGAATTTCATTAAAGCCATTTATTATTGGTTTGGGCCTGCAAGATTCATTCATAAAAAAATTTAATTGTGTAGGAACTTATTTTGATGCCAAAACCGAAGATGGTTTTAAGTGGATTTTAAAATCAGTAGTTTCACAAATTATGGGCAACACTACTTTGCAAATAAATTTGTTAGATAAAAAAGGTGACCCAACTGAAACCAATGTGGAGCTAACCATTAACGATAGCTATTCACATCAATTAAAATATGCTTATGTGCACTCATTAAATGATAAAGGAATTAGCGACACTATAAAAATTGACCCCATAGGAAAATATGATTTGGTAATTCATACATTGCCTGCTGTTATTAAAAAAAATATTTCACTCAATCCGGGCAAGCATAATATTATTGCTGCTGATATTCCGCAGGGCAATTTACAATTTGGATGGATTGGCAATCCAACACCAATGGCACTTTCGCAACCACCTGTTGCAATCATCAGGCAAGCCAATTTGCCTGAAATAATTAATGTGCAGGATATAAATAGTACAAATAGATATTTAGTAGGTGAATATGATATTGAAGTTTTAACCATACCTGAAACAGAATTTAGAGGATTTGAAATCAAACCTAATGAATTGAAAAATTTGATGATTCAGGCGGCTGGTACAGCCAGCATTTTGTTTGGCGAAGAAGGCTCAGCAAGCCTTTATACAACACAATTATCAAGATGGAAAAAAATTTATGATTGGGGAAATGTTTCATCAAGTACTTACGAAATTAATATTCAGCCTGGTGAGTATGATGTAGTTTTTATACCCAAAGAAAAAAGACAAAGTGAATATACACAAACTCGTCATTTTAAAATTTTAACAGGTGGAGTAACCCGAATTTCATTCAAACAATAAAAATTAATGAAGCTATTGCATCGCTATATTTTTTTAGTTTTATTTTTCAGTTGCCTTTATTCATCAGGCATACAGGCGCAAACATCATTTATTAATCCAAAAGAATTTACTCGTGTTTTATTCCTTTTAGATGGTTCGCAAAGCATGCAAAATAGTTGGGATAGAAGTAGCAGAATTGCAGAAGCAAAGCGAATTTTATCATCCATAGCTGATAGTATTTCACTTTTGCAAAATGCTGAAATGGGGTTAAGAATATATGGTCATCAATCCGATCAATCTTTAGTAAATTGCCATGATACCAGATTAGAAGCGCCATTCACAAAAAACAATACTAAAATAATTAAAAAAAAGTTAGAAACACTAACACCAATGGGCATTACACCCATTGCACTATCATTACAAAAATGTGCCAATGATTTTCCGAAAGGTGAATGCAGGAATGTAATAATACTGATTACAGATGGAACTGAATCATGCGGTGGCGACCCATGCGCCATTGCTAAAGATTTGCAATCAAAAGGAATTATTTTAAAGCCTTTTATTATTGGCTTAGGTATTGAAAACAGCATCAGCAGCGATTTAGAATGTATTGGAAAATACAAAAATGTAACAGATTCAAAATCATTTGAGGCTGAATTAAAATCAATATTAAATACTGTATTAACAAGAACAACAGTTGAAATTGATTTATTAGATACCGCATTAAAACCTACGGAAACATCAATAAACATGACATTTTATGATGTGCAAATGATGAACGTAAGATATGATTACTATCACACTATTAATGTACGTGGCAATCCTGATACGTTATTGCTTGATCCAATTGTGAAATACAATTTAGATGTTCATACCATTCCATCAATTGAAAAAAATGACATTTCGCTGGTTTCAAATTTCCACAATACAATTGCAATGAATGCTGCACAAGGTGCATTGCGCCTAACTTCGCCTAATAAAAGTGGTTTAAAATGTTTAATCAAAAAAATTAATTTTGAAAACACATTATGGGTACAAAATTTTAATACTTCTGAAAAATATTTATGCGGTAATTACGATTTAAACATTTTAACATTACCCCGTATTGAAATGAAAAATATTGAAATTTCGCAAAGTAAAACTACCACTATTCAAATACCTGCGGCAGGCAATTTATCAGTTGAAAAAAATGGTGAAATTTATGGAGGCATTTTTTATTTAAAAGATAATAGTTGGATTAAATTGTATGAATTCAAATTTAAAATTTATCTTGAAAATATTGCGTTGCAGCCAGGTAACTATCGCATTATTTATCGTAATAAAATAAATAAAAAAATGAAAGAAACCAAAATAAAAGATGTAGTAATAAAAAGCAATCAAATGGTAGCTATTACATTATAATTTATTGTTGCATATCATTCAGTTTAATCTTATATTTACGAACCTTAATTAAACTGAATTTGATATGAACTCAAAAATTTTTTTTACGTTTCTTTTTTTTCTATTTTTTCAAAGTGCATTGTATGCACAATGCAAATGGACAAATATTGATACGCTTGATTTTGAAAACAATACTATGGTTGATACGGGTATTGTTGCTACATCAGTTTATCATACTTCGCCCCAAACTTATGGTATGCATACTGGTACTTATGGGTTGTATTTTAATGTTCAAAATGCACCTACTGTAGTACCTGCAGGAAGTTTGTTGTACCATCGTACTTTTCCTGTATGCACTGGCGCACCATACAATTTTTCATTTTATTATAAAACTTATGTTTCAGGTATATTATGCGATATTACTATTAAATTTTATGATGGTATTACTTTATTAAATACCTTAAATACAGGACCTATCAGTTTTTCAACTTGGCAACAATACACTTATAATTTTACACCTACATCACCTAATATCAAAATTGAAATTTATACCAATGTAGCTGGAAGTGGCGGTGGTAATGATTTAGCAGTGGATGATATGGTGTTAAAAAATTGTCATAAATATTACACTGACAATATTTTTATATGTACTGGTAATAGCAATTACAATATGTATGATAGTATTCCTTCAACAACAATTAGCAATACATCAGGCACATGGGTTGGGCCTTCATCACTTACCAACGGATATTTAGGTACATTCAATCCATCTACAAATACCAACGGAAATTATGTTTACACTTTTGTATCGCCTTCAGTTCGATGTATTTCAGATTCGGCTGTAATTACTATTAATACGGCTGTTTGTGGCAATTCATGCCCTGTGTTATTGTTGAATAATGACACTACACTTTGTAAAAATGCAGCGCTACAATTAAAAGCAAAATTAGATACAGGTACTATTACTTCAATTGTTTGGTCGCCTAGTTGGGGTTTAAGCAATGCTACTATTTTTAATCCAACTACAACTGCTACAAAGGATACAACTTATTATGTAACAGCACAAGTTGCATCGCC
>JBEANU010000040.1:0-7155 GCA_041165265.1 Bacteroidota bacterium
ATTCAAAACTGGATCAATAATTAACGGTAAGGTATTATCAATTTTATCAGTAGTAACTAATTTTACATGATTGTCAACTATTTGAAAATTAAATTTTTTCTGAACTTTTATTCCGTTTTGAATTTGATAAGATTCAGGAATATTAAAATTAATGTTTTTAAACTCTAACGGAATTTTTAATGACCCATCTCTATTCTTTTCAATTTTATCAGTGCCTATAAAAGCAACATCAATATCATTATAATTTCCGCCAGGTTTTACAATCCAATCCATTTCCATATCTCCATTGGGTTGGCTATAAACACGTAAATCAATATTATTATAAATATTGATTAATTTCAGTTCGTCATAAGCCATAACATTGGTAGCATAAGTAGATGCTTCGCCAACCATGTAGTTACGCTTCGTTTCAAAGGCTGAACCATGCTCCACTTTATAATTGGGATTATTGCCTTGAAAACGCATGGCCCACTTATGAATTTCGTGGGTTGTTTTCCCTTCTGTAATTACTTCATTAGGATTTGTGGTAACAAAAGTTAATTCATTACTTCTTACCGCCATTTGCCCAATGGACGAATATCCGCAAAAACGAATATCACCTTTGTTCCACTGACCTTTGTTTTCAATGAATTCAATTCTTCTAGCTGTTTGCTTAATCAAATCCTTTGCTATTGGCAAATTTACTGATTCTTTTACCTGCCCAAATGCAACCACATGAAGGGTTACAAGTGCTACAGCCGTTAAACAAATTGTTTTAACTTTTTTAAGTAAAGATGAATTCATCATGTATAATTTTTTAAAAAATGGGTTGTTCTATTCTTAATTTATTCGTGTTTCCTGCCTAAGTAACCAATGTTACATTTTAGCTTTGGGGAACAAAAATATAAAAAAAAGCCGAACTAAAAAGCCATTACAAAAACATTTTAACAATTGCGAATATGAATTGTACAATTTACTTTACTTTACATTCTATTTTTTAGAATATACTTGTATATACATGAATCGCTTTTTTATTCTCATTTTCTTTTTGCTCATTAGCTGCACAATTATTTTAAGCTCGTTCATTACAGTGAATGAACCTGCTTATATACAATTATACATTTCAAGAACTGAGGCGTTTAAAAAATGTGTTGCTGATTTTACCGAATTGAATCAAAATGAAAACCCATCTTTTAATTCTCAACTTGAAAATTTTAAAAAAATTAGGCATCAATTAAAAGCCAATGATTTTTGGTTGAGGTATTTTGCGGATGAAAATTATCAAATCATCAACGGAGCAATTGGTGTTGAATGGGAAAATGAAGTTTTTGCAAAATTTCAACCGCCGTATAAAAAAGTTGGGTCAGGTGTTTATTTGGCTGAACAAGAATTAATGAAACAGCCCTATAATTTTCAAACAGTCAAAAAATTGCTTGTTCCCATCATCAATGAAATAAATAAATTACAATCTGATTCTGTAAAAAATTGCGTTCATCAACCTGCTAATTTTTATAAAGCCAATCGCTTGTATCTTTTAAATTTAGCTTCCATTTATTCAACTGGGTTTGAGTGCAATGCAAAGCAGGAAATTATTCCTGAACTTTTGTTGCTAATGGAATCAAATCAAGAAATTTACACAACATATAATCAATCTTATGCTGATGCTAAATTGAATGATGATTTTTTGAAGCTACATATTGAGGCTATTCAATTTGTAAAATCATCATCAAAAGATTACCAACAATTCAATCATTATTTATTTATAAAAAAATATGTAGATAAATTATTTGCCATAAACACAGATTTAATTCAGCAATACAAATTCAATGCTATAAAAAACATTCCTGATTTTTCAATCAATTCTTCATCAAAATCATTATTTGATAAAAATTTAATAAAAGCACAACGACCAAAAGGAATTTATGAATCCATAACAGATTCAAATCTTATTTCAGAAATAAAATACATTGGTAAATTACTTTTTAACGACCCTATTTTATCAGGCAACAATAAGCGAAGTTGTGCATCATGTCATAAATCACAACAATATTTTACTGATACAACAATTGTAACAGCACTTGATTTTTCTGCCACAAAAAAATTACCCCGAAATACTCCTTCTTTAGTGAATACAATTCATCAACAAATGTTACTGTTAGATGGAAAACATTCAACCTTACATAATCAAGCGATTGATGTAATTACGAATCAAAACGAAATGAATTCAGATTTAGATGAAGTGGTAAAAAAAATAATGAGTTGCAAAACGTATCAATCTTTTTTTACGAAAATGAAAAAAACAACTCATCGAAAAAATAAAATTTCAATGGAAGATATTATTTCAGCCATCACTTTTTATTATGCTGATTTTAGTTTTCAAAATTCATCTTTTGATAATTCTATTTTACAAAATAAAAAAATATCAAATGATGCCATTGAAGGTTTTAATATTTTTATGAGTAAAGCACAATGTGCTACTTGTCATTTTCCACCAACATTTAGTGGCGTAAAAGCTCCGTTTAATAATTCTGAATTTGAAGTAATTGGCGTACCAGCTGATACCCAATTTTCAAAACTAAGTGATGATGAAGGACGTTATATTTTTTTGAAATCAGATGATGCAAAATCAAGTTTCCGAACACCAACTTTACGAAATATTAAATTCACAAAACCCTATATGCACAATGGTGTTTTCAATACTTTAGATGAAGTAATTAATTTTTATAATGTGGGTAGTGCTGTTGGTAAAAAATTGAAAATTGAAAATCAAACTTTATCATCTGACTCATTACATTTAACTAAAAATGAAATTGAAAAACTGAAATTATTTTTAGAATCATTAAATGAAAATTTACCAACCTCAATTCCAATAACTGAATTACCTTCATCAAAAAATAAACAACTCAATCAACGCAAAATTGGTGGCGTTTATTAATTGTATTTTTATGAAAATTTTCAACATAATTTTTCTATCAATTTTATTTTTTGGGTGTTTTCATCCAAAAATAAAACCTGCATTTCCTGAAGATATTTCTGACAAACGCCGCAATGAATACACCCTAAAATTTAATGAAGGAAAAGAAATTTATAAAACGAATTGTTCCGTTTGTCATGGTTTATTTCACAAAGGAAAATTGAATGTAACAAATTTCAGCAAACAACAATTAAATGCCTACACAGCTCAATTAAGTATGCAAGATTCAACTAATCATTCAGCTGCTAAAAAACTAAGTGAAAACGAATTAAACAATCTCCTTATTTTTTTGCATTACCTCCGAAAAGATAATGATACTAAGTAATTATTTGATTAAAGATGAATTGCTCAAACCACATATTTAATTAACTTAAAAACATCAATTATTGTTCGACCCCTTTGGGGTCGGATGTTTATAGTAAATCTATGACTTACTACAATCATACAACTCTGAAGGAGTTGAATACAATTACCTATTTAATTGTTCAAGTATTTTACTTATTTTTATTTTAAACAACTTCAATTATAAATTCTATCTTCCTATGTGGTTTAAATGATTATTTTTTTACAACACATTCAAACTTTTACCCACAGCACTTTTCACTTGATAAGTGAAAGTTATTTTTTTATTTTCATGCGCTTTTAAATTCAATTTCCATTTTAGTTCTCCTGTTGTTTCTTCTACATTTCCGCCGCCAGCATCTAGCAATTCAACTTTTATTGTAGCATCATTTGTCATTGGAATTTGGTCAGCTAAATTCAACACTACACTTACATTTTTTGTGTTCCGAATAGTGACTTGATAGGTTTTAGTAACGGTTCTTTCACCTGCTAATGATTTATCTTTCGATTTATCTTTTACCAATTTTCTTTCCATCACAATTCCATTATCTCTACCCACATTTAATTCTAAAGTATCATTTGTTTCAGTAGGATTGATGTACGTTTTTCCTAAATACGTTCCATCAAAAAACACATTGGCTTGGGCTTGCATCAAATTTAGTTCTTCCCAATTAAACAGTTTCGCCATCAAAAAAGCATTTCTATCTAATTTAGGAACAGCAGAAAATTCATACACACTTGCCAGCTCTTTCGTTTGAACAATTACCATGTGTTGCTTGCCATCAGATGGTAAATTATATTTTAATTTTATTGCATAATCAGTTCGTAATAAACTTTGAGTAGTAGTTACAAAGTTGGATGCATACACCGCTTTCGTTTCATCGTCCATACTTGTTGTTGTTGGTTTTTCAGTTACCTCATCTTTTGTTATATATGTATTTCCTGAAATTGTATTTTTATCCAAAGGCATTTTTTTGTATTGCTGATATTGTTGAAAATATGCCAACCAATAAGGCGATAAAGTAGGTAAAATGTTGCTTTGATTTGGATTGCCAGTTGATAAAGTGAGTTCAGCGTTCGACCAATCAACGCCAGTAGTTTGATATACTTGCGCCATTTGTTTTAATTGAATTTTATTTACATCGCTACTTGCCCGAAGTTCGTACTGCGGCACCCAGCCTGCATTTTGGCAATAATACGAAATGCTCACGGTAGCTTGTTGAGGTAATTCACACAACACATTTACAATCACTTGATATAGTTGTTTTGCATTTTCAGTTACTGTTTCACCATTTGATGCAATTAAATTTTCTAAATCAGTTTTGCGTTGCGTTAATCTTACATTTAATTTATTTAGCTTAGAAGATTGACGTGAAATTTTTAATAATTCAGCATCAATATTGAATAACTTTTCACGAAGAAAACTTAAACTTTCTTTTAATAAATTCAATGAATCTTTTTTGGTTTCGCCTTTAATAATTTTATTGTTCAACAATAAATTTCGTTCAGTAGATAAGGCTACATTTTTGTTGGTATTATCAGCCATATCAAATGAAAGATTTTCCAATGAATCTTCAACTAAAATTAATTGTTGTTGGTAAATTTTCAATTTATCATTTGATGAAATTACTTTTGGCATTTCCTTATACTTAGTAATAAACTGAACATCTACAATCGTGAAATCGCCTTTACCACTGGCTTGTATGGAGTTGGCATCCAAATAAGGCGATACACCATCAAACACTAATTGGTTATACCCTTGCTGCAAATTAAAATTTGCTTTACTAAAAAGTTGAGCGCCTTGCAAATAAACAGTTGCTTTTTCAATTGAAACTTTCGCTACTTTTTCTGCATCAGCAAAAACAAAATTTAATTGCAATAAAGCAATACAGGTGATTAAGATTTTCTTTGTCATATATTTTTTTGATTTTTAGATTTTTGTAAAACATTCAGATGTGATAAGAAAAAACATTCCATAAAAAATCATTTATTATTTTTAACGAATGAAAGAATGGATTAAAAAAATTTGGAAATTTTTATTGAAGTTGATGCTATGGTTTTTAATCATCACCATTGCATGGGTTATTATGTATCGCTTCATCAATCCACCCATTACACCATTGATGGGCATTAGATGGTTTCAAACTAAATTTGACGATGACAAAACCAATGATAAAATTTATACCGAATGGAAAAATTTAGAAGACATTTCACCTTATATGCCATTGGCTGTAATGGCAAGTGAAGACCAACATTTTTTAATACATCATGGTTTTGATTTTGATGCCATCAAAACAGCTGTGGAATACAACAAAACACACAAGAAAAAAATTGGCGCCAGCACTATTTCGCAGCAAGTAGCTAAAAATGTTTTTCTGTTTCCGCAACGAAATTTTATTAGAAAAGGATTAGAAGCTTACTTTACTTGTTTGATAGAAATATGTTGGAGTAAGCGCCGCATCATGGAAGTTTATTTGAATGTGATTGAATTAAATAAAAATAGATTTGGTGTTGAACAAGGCGGCTTGTATGCATTTAATCGATATGCAAAAAATCTTACACAAGGGCAATGCGCTTTGATAGCAGCCATTTTGCCTGGCCCAAAAAAGTTTTCAGCTAAATATCCTTCAGGATATATTATGATGCGACAAGCACAAATAATTCCGCAAATGAGTTTTTTAGGAATTGATGTAAGAAAAGAGTTTGGGTATAAATAAAACAACATGAAGACAAATAAATTATTATTGCTTTTTTTATTTGCATTCATTGAATGCAGTTCACCAAAGAAAATAGAAAGTTCAGCTTCAGCATCTTTTCCGAATTATAATAATCTGAGTTTCAACAAAAAAATAAAATCTATTTCATCAATAATTGTTGATAGTTTCAAATATGTAAATACCAAAATTTATCAACTTGATACTCTTTATAAAATTGAAAGTCATAGAATTTTAAAAAGCGATACCCAGCTATTAGAAATCATGAAGTCAGAAACCAAAATTTATTTTTATAAAATTTTTATAAATATACCAGCGGATATTTATAATGGCTCATGTTGGATAAATGACTCTACAAAATTTACCATTAAGGGGAGATGCGGAAGCTATCCTTTAGATGGCGGAAAAAGCGAAAAAAAATTGGATGATGAAATGCAAAAATTTGTTGATACTCTAATTAAATAATCTGTAGGTTTTATTTAAACCTCAAATAGAAATTCTTTTTTCCATCTTTTATAAAAGGGGATTTTAATAGTTTCGAATTCAAATTTTGATAAATGAAATTTGGTATTTATTAAGTTCATTTTATCCGCATCATTTAGCGAAAAGAGCTCTTCAATCAGTTCATTACTTGCCCTATGCTTTCTAACAGTCATATTTACAAAATCAATACATACAAAATCATAACTATTTTTTAATCTATAAATCTCATAAAGCAAAATCGAGTTATACTCTTTCAATAATATATAGTAGTTACTATTATTTAATGACTTATGAATAATTTGATGATAATCGATATCCTTTGAATATAAAACTGAAGATTCTGATGTAAATTTAAGTTTACAAATGTGATTTCCCCAGACTTCTCTTTCCCAAGATTTTTCAACAAAGATTTTCAAAAAAAATAATTTTTAATCAAGTAAATTGCAAATAATAATCACTGGAACTAACATTAAAAACCAAGTTAATAAAATGATAACAGCCCTGCGATGTTGCTTTATAATTTTTTTGGTGAATTCATCTTCCACATTATCATCGATAAAAAATGTAAAATCACTTTTCAAGCGATAACCAGAGCCAAACCATGAACCAAATTTGTACTCATTATCATTAATGGCACTTAAATAATTTGCATAATACATCATA
>JBEANU010000041.1:0-3447 GCA_041165265.1 Bacteroidota bacterium
CCAACTTGATTGCTATTTACATAATTTTTGCTCAAAAAATCACAAATTAATTTTTGTTTATCTGAATCAAACCATGCATTTTTTATAACATTTTTAAATATGCAAAAAGTAGGTTCATCAATAGCATAATTGTAAGTTGGGTAATATCCACTATTGCCACATTGATTATTGTACATAGGCACTTCACTCAAAATTAATCCATCGTAATAGCTTAAACTGGCAGTTGCAATTGTATTGGGTTTTAAACAAATATTTCCATTAAACAGGGTGTAGGTAATTTCACCCCATTTTGCCTTTTTTAAAATTTGAACATTGTGATTGCCAGAATATAAATTAATTCCATCATACAAATGTTGTATAAAACCATAATTTTTACCATCTACAACTACAAAAGTTCTAAATTGATTTTCAAAATCAAACTTCAATACAGATGGTGCTACGCTGCAACCTTGTTGGTTTGGCGCAGATGGATAATTGTTAGGTTGATGATGATTGCCACCGTGATGTTCACCGTGATGATGTTTTTTAAAATTTTGTTGTGCCAATAAATTAGTACAAGTTATAGCCAACAAAAGCATCGTAAAAAGTAAATTTTTTTTCATGATAATAAAGATTTAATTGATTTGTAAACTTGTTTGATAGATTAATTTCAACTGTTGTGCCAATAATTTAAAATTCCTTAAAACAGCTAATAAATAACGATTTGTATACCTACTTTATGAAATCAAATTGAAATAAAAATGAAAAATACGTAATGCGTATGAGGCAAATAGGTGCAATTACGTATAATATGCAGGTATAGAAGCGCCTATTTTTACTCTGCTTAAAAATCGTGTGGATGATTAGGCTAAAAAATTTATTTCATTACTAGTTAAAATAACCTATCTTATGAAAGTAAGAAACAAACTTATGTTGCTTATTGCAACTTGCTTGCTAATTTTTGGCGGCATTGTATATCAGTTTAATAAAACAATTGTTAGCAATACTAATTTATTATTAAAACAACGAGGTGCTGAAGCACAAACTGAATTTTCAAGTTTATTGGAAAATAGTTCGTTGCCAATAAAAAATTTCATTCATGAAACTGCAAATTTAAATGATGCAAATTCATCATCAGAAATTATAAAAAACAAAAAATGGCTAACCAATAAAATTACTGCAATGGCTCAGAAAATGGGCATTCAGTATATGTTTGTAGTAGATCGTAATTTTAATTTAAGTTATGCCTCAATTACAAATGATGGGAGTGAAATAAAATTTAGTTTTAATGAAAATGAACTTAAAAAAAACTTAAACCCTAAGCAAAATGCACAATTTTATACTTCCTACAAAAATCAATTATTAAGAATTACGGCATCGCCCATAATTAGCACTAACAATACTATTGGTTATTTGATGGGTGCTGAATTAATTGACGAGATGAAATTAAAAGCATGGCAAAATCAACTAGCCAATACCACATTAATATTTGAAAAAGCTAATACTGAAACTGAACCGTATTACAATTTAAAAAAAGGAGAAGTGAGTTTTAATATGGCTTTTTTAGATGCAAATTTGCAACCCATTACATCTATTAAAGTAATAAAAAATTCAGTGATTTATTCCAGCTTTGCCGCTGATTTTAAATCTAATTTAATTTTATTTATTATAGGCTGTATTGCACTAGCAACAATATGTTTATTGTTTTTTATTATTTGGGTAAATATGCCATTAAAACTAATTGCAGCTGCATTAAATAGAGGTGATATAGGCGCAATTAAAAAATTAGAAAAATCAAATACAGAATTTGGTGATTTATCACGGGTTGTAAAAAATTCATTTCAACAAAAACAAGATTTATTAAACGAGATTGAATCACGTAAACTAATGGTAGATGCTTTGAAAAGAGCAATTGCAGAGATGGAAACGGCACAACAAGAAAAACAAAAAGCTGAAAAAGCCGATATCGCTAAATCATTATTCCTATCCACCATGAGCCATGAAATACGTACTCCAATAAATGGTGTAATAGGTATTGCTAATTTATTACTGTGTGAAAATCCATCGCCAAGTCAAGAAAAGTATATTAAGTTATTAGAATTTTCAGCCAAACATTTAAAACTTTTAGTAGATGATATTTTAGATTATTCAAAAATTGAAGCTGGTAAATTTGAATTTTCAAGCGTTGAGTTTGATATGAATAATATGTTAAAAGATATTTTTTCAACCCATCAATTACGTGCAGTTGAAAAAGGTATAACATTAAAAATTGAAACAGATGAAACCTTGAACCATCAAGTGATTGGAGATAATTTACGATTCAATCAAATTGTTACCAACTTACTTTCAAATGCTGTAAAATTTACCGATGAAGGAAGTGTTACGATTAAAATTCAGAGTACTGAAAATACAGCTACTTCAACTATCATTCAATTAAGCGTAACCGATACTGGTATTGGAATGACTCCTGAACAGCAAAGTAATTTATTTAAACAATTTACACAAGCTAACATGGAAGTAAATAGAAAATATGGTGGTACAGGTTTAGGTTTAGCAATTAGTAAAAAATTAGTTGAACTACAAGGAGGAAATATAGCAGTGAGTAGTGAAATAGGTAAAGGTTCCACATTTATGGTAAGCCTAAAATTTGGCTTAGGTTCAGTGATAAATAAAGATGCCGTGATAACCAAAAAACAAGCAACCCATTCAGATAAAAATTTGGAAAAATTAAATATCCTAGTGGCTGAAGACAATAAAATAAACACCTTTGTAGTAAAACAATTTCTATCAAAATGGAATGTAGGTGAATTGGATTTTGCTGAAAATGGGCAAGAAGCCTATGATATGGCTTGCCAAAAAGAATATGATTTAATACTAATGGATTTGCAAATGCCAACTGTTGATGGTTATGAAGCCACACATAAACTTAGGGAATCAAGCAATGAATACTTGCAACAAATACCCATCATTGCATTAAGTGCAGATGCTGCATTTGAAACCAAACACAAAGTTATAGAATTGGGCTTTAATGGTTATGTATCAAAGCCTTTTGACCCTGAAGAATTATTTAAAGAAATGATGAAAGTAACAAGAGTAATTGCTTAATATTTTCAACCTTTGTAGGTATGAAAATTTATATATACGCCATTAGCAAAGAGTCATTTGTATATTATGAAAAAGCTTTTATTGAGTTTGAAAAACGATTACAACATTATTGTAAGTTTGAGGTAATTTTAATTAATCCAAAAACAAATAATTCATTATCAATAAATGAAACTAAAAAAGCCGAAACCGCTTTTTTACTAAAACAATTACCCCAAAAAGATGCATTTTACTTTTTTTTAGATGAAAATGGTGAGCATTTTTCAACAGTAGCTTTTACAAATTTTATCCAACGTAAAATGCAAAGTGGCATTAAAAATATATGCTTTTGTATTGGTGGCAGATTTGGTTGGGATGCTGAACAAA
>JBEANU010000042.1:0-4093 GCA_041165265.1 Bacteroidota bacterium
GAAAATATTTTTATCAATTCAAAAATGATCGACATTAAAAATTTTATTAAAATTGCATCCATCAGTAAAAAAGTGATGAATTTAACAATAAACAAAAGCAAAATAAATTGATTATTGACCAAATTTATGGTAAAAAAAATGTACTAATGATAGTAGTTGTGGTAATAGCCACAATTGCTATATATCAATTTTTAATACCCGTAGTATACAGCCATATTCCCAATGATTTTTCAAGAACAAAAATTGTGTTGAATGTGTTGGATAAAAAAAATACAAACTATAACCCATCCACTGTTATATTAGGCAACAGCATTGTGATGAATTGTGTAAATACTAAACTATTAGCCCAAAAAATAAACCTTGATACAAATTCAGTTTACAATCTCTCAACTACTGGTCAAAACTTTAATGAGTCAGTTTTATTTTATCCATTAATTAAAAATAAGGCAACAGTAAAGCATATTATACAGTTTATTTATTTATCCAACTTTATTTGTCAAGATTCAATTGAAGATAGCCGTGTAGATAATTTATTAATGTATGGCTATAAAAAAAATGACGAATCAAAATATCTTTTACAAAATTTTTACTCTAATGAATTTAATCAATCGAAGTTTATTATTAACTGGAAAAGCAGAAAAATAATTTCAGGTTTTATTAATAATGAATTTAGAAATATTCTTCGTAAAGATTTGAATATTAAATCAAAAGAAAGTCTTTACTTTCCTTCTGTTTATACCAAAAGGGTGCCCGATGAAGCTTACCAAAAACTAATTCAAAAATTTAATCCTACACATCCAATTACAGTTTATCAAGAAGATTCATCAATAATAAATTTAATAAAAAGAGCAAGTAGCTTTTGCAAAAAAAATAATATTGAATTTACGTTGGTATTTTCGCCAGTTAATCCTGCTTTAAATGCATACACGGATACTTTAAAACAACAGATAATGAACAGATTTAATCAACCCGATTTAAATCAAATTAAAGTAATAAATTGTATGAATTTGGTAAGCGAACCTGATTTTATTGACCATGTTCATCCAAATCCAAAAGTTGCGAAATCAATAGCTGATGAGATTTCAACCAAATTTAAAAGCAAACATTAAATACCAATCGAATCATGCTTTTTCAAACTACTGAATTTTTATTATTCTTTTTTGCACTAATTGCTGTGCTTGTTTTTGCTCGAACAAACAAAACAAGAAAAATAGTATTCTTGGTTTTTAGTTGTTTCTTTTATATGTGGTGGAATCCTATTTTTATTCTACTAATTTTATTTACTGTAAGTTTTGATTATTGGATAAGCCTTCAAATTTTCAAATCAGATTCAACACAAAAAAAAAGAAATTGGTTATTGCTAAGCATCATTATTAACCTCAGTGTATTAGCTTGGTTTAAATATGCCAATTTTTTGCAAGATAACATCATTAGTATTGCATCATTTTTTGATAAAAAACCCAATTGGACAACTTTTAATATCATACTTCCTGTTGGAATTTCATTCTACACCTTCGAAGCAATTAGTTATAATATTGATGTGTATAGAAAGGATTTAGAACCTCCTAAATCATTATTAGATTTTATAACTTTTGTTACTTTCTTTCCGAAACTAGTGGCAGGACCAATTGTACGACCAGCAGAATTTTTGCCTCAAATGAAAGAAGTGCCGAAAATTAATTTCAACTCAACGGCTATTTTTTTAATCTTAAATGGCTTAGTAAAAAAAATTGTGATAGCAGATAATTTAGGAATTTTTGTTGATGCTATTTATCAAAATGCACATAACTATCCAAGTATTTTAATTGTAATTGCAGCTGTAGCTTTTTCATTTCAAATTTACTGCGATTTTTCGGGATATACTGATATTGCAATAGGTATTGCATCCATATTAGGTTATCAATTTAATACCAATTTCAACAAACCCTATTTTGCTATTTCGCCATCCGATTTTTGGAAACGATGGCATATTAGTTTATCATCATGGCTTCGTGATTATTTATACAAACCATTAGGGGGCAATAAAAAAGGTTCATTTTTTACCTATCGAAATTTAATGATAACAATGCTGTTGGGTGGTTTATGGCATGGGGCAAGTTGGAACTTTATGATTTGGGGTTTTTTGCATGGATTTATACAAATTATTTATCGCCTCTTTAACATTGATTTGATTTTAGAAAAAAACAAATTAATGAAATTTATTTCATTTGTATTGTTTCAAATATTTGTAATATTTACTTGGATTGTGTTTAGAATAACCAACCTTACGCAATTAAAATTCATTTGTAAAAAAGTAATATTTTTTGATTTTAATTTTTCAATTGCAAGTATTGGTTTAGGAAAACTACAATTTTTTTCAACGATTGGAATCATGATAACATTTTTAATTGTTCATATTATTTCTTATAAAATAGGTGGTTTACATAAATATATTTCTGCCAGACATTATACAATTCAAATTGCATTTTTATTTATTGCTATTTTACTGTTACAAATTTTTTGGCCAACACACGAAGCCCCATTTATCTATTTTCAGTTTTAGTAATCTGTTAAAATAGTGCATTCAGTTTCTTATATTTGCCGTCATTCATTCCCACTAAAAAAGAATTCCAAAAGTTCGAAATCAAACTAATGCTACAAATAATACAAAACCTGAAATCAGGCGATACCATTTTAGAACAAGTGCCTGCTCCAGAAGTGAGCCGTGGCTGTGTGTTGATTAAAACTTCAAAAAGCTTGGTATCACTTGGTACCGAAAAAATGTTAGTTGAATTTGGCAAATCAAGTTTAATTTCAAAAGCCCGTCAACAACCCGACAGAGTAACAGAAGTTTTAGATAAAATAAAATCAGATGGCTTAATGCCTACACTGGAAGCCGTGTTCAACAAACTTGACCAACCACTTCCTTTAGGCTATTGCAACGTAGGAAAAGTAATAGCAGTAGGCGAAGGCGTAACCGAATTTAATATCGGCGATAGAGTGGCTTCAAACGGCAATCATGCCGAAGTGGTTTGTGTGCCTAAAAATTTAGTGGCTCATATTCCCGATAATATTTCGGATAGCGAAGCGGCATTTACTGTAATTGGTTCCATTGGTTTGCAAGGCATTAGATTATTACAACCAACCATTGGCGAAACTATGGTGGTAGTTGGTTTGGGCTTGATTGGCTTAATTACAGCTCAACTTTTAATTGCAAATGGTTGCAATGTAATTGGTGTAGATGTAGATGATTCAAAATTAAAACTAGCAGAAACATGGGGCGTAAAAACCATCAATGCTAGAAATGCTGATGTAGTAAAAACAGTTTTGAATTACACAAAAAATATTGGTGCAGATGGTGTTTTGATAACGGCTTCAACCAAGGGTGATGAAATAATTGCACAAGCTGCAAAGATGAGCCGCAAACGTGGACGAATAATTTTAGTGGGTGTAATTGGGCTGAATATTAGTAGAGCAGATTTTTATGAAAAGGAATTAACCTTTCAAGTTTCATGTTCGTATGGCCCAGGAAGATACGATGAAAACTATGAACGTAAAGGAAGCGATTATCCTTTAGCATTTGTACGTTGGACAGAAAAAAGAAATTTTGAAACCATTTTAAATGCAATTTCAAATCAAAAATTGAATGTAACAGATTTGATAACTGAAGAAGTGGAGCTGAAAGATTATTTACAAATCTATGGAAACATGACTGGCTCAAAATCGATTGCCTCCATTATCAACTATCCTGTTGAAAGTGTCATCAACAATAGCATTCAGCTAAATAAAAATAATTTTTCTGGTTCAACAACAAAAGGAATTTGCATCATTGGGGCTGGTAATTTCACAAAAATGACCATGCTGCCAATTCTAAAAAAATGTACAGCACCGCTACAAAGTATTGTAAGTGCAAATGGATTAAGCGGCACTGTGATGGCAAAAAAATATGGCATTCCCGTTTCCTCTACCAATTATAAAGAAGCGATAAATAGCAATGAAGTGGGATTGATAATTATTACCACTCGACATAATTTGCATGCGGAAATGGTGATGGAAACTTTGAAAGCAGGCAAGCATGTTTTTGTAGAAAAACCATTGGCAATTACCAAAGAAA
>JBEANU010000043.1:0-22782 GCA_041165265.1 Bacteroidota bacterium
AGATTTTCTATATCTTCTTTTGAAACCTCATCACCTAAGATATCAGCAAAACTTGATGACAAGTCTTTAGCCAAATCTTCAAAATTAACATTGGGGCTATCTATTAGTTCTTCAAAGCTTAACAGAGTCTTTACAGTTTCAACAGCATCTTTAACACCTACAATTGGCGTAAGAAACTCTTGAATTTTTCTAAATTTTGAACCAACTTCAAGATTTTTTAGAAACTCCGAGAAGTTAATAACCTCTTCCTTTTTAAGTTGTATCAAAACTTTAAATCCTGGAATGACTCTATCTGGAATTTTAATGTTTGCCATATAATTTTCAAATATAATTGTAAATCTATTACGTAAGACGTAAAGATTTGAAAAAATCAAATCGAATTAAATAGAAGAGTTGTTAATAGTCCTTTAAAAATCCAACCCAAACTTCCTACTCGTTGCTTTAGCAATTTACTTATGCAGCAGCATTTAAAAGCGATTTTCGTTTTTTAGGTGAAAGTTTTAGTTTTTTCAACTCCGCTTCAATGCGGTGATAATTGGTTACTTTATCGTATCGGCGTTGTAGATTGAGCCATGTTTCAGCACTAATGCCAAAAAATTTCTCCAACTTAATTGCCGTTTCAATATTCACTCTACGTTTACCCTTGATAATTTCGTTGGTGATAGTAGTTGAAATTTTTGTTTGTTTTGAAAACTCATTCTGAGTAATCTTTCTTGCATGCAATTCATCTTTTATCAACTCACCTGGATGAGTGGCATGACTTGGAATACGCTCAGGGTCTAATGGTATCATAACTTTTTATTTTTTTAGTGATAGTCTGTTAAATCTTCAATTAATATAGATTCGATTTCAATTTTATCATTCACAACTGAAAAAACTACTCGGTATTGTGCATTTACTTTGGCAGAATATTTTTCTTTTAAATCATTTTTTAAAGTATGAATTCTTAGTCCTGTAAAGGTTTTCAAATCAGCAAAATTGATGGATGCTTTCATAAAATCAATCACTTTTTTATACTGTGAATAAACCGATGGTTGAAATTTTAATTTCCCAATTGGTTTATTATAGTAATAGTCTTCTAGCTCTTTTATTTTGAAATCTACTTTCATGCAAATTTATATGGAATTAATTAATTCACAATGGTTGTGAATTAATTTTTTCAGAGCATTACACATCTAATCCAAACTTCCTACTCGTTGCTTTCGCAATCTCGTAACCTGCATCAGCATGACGAATTACGCCCATTGCAGGGTCGTTGAATAATACACGGCGTAATCGGCGTTCTGCATCTTCTGTTCCATCAGCTACTATCACCATGCCTGCATGTATGCTATAACCCATGCCCACACCACCACCATGATGCAATGAAACCCAACTGGCACCACCTGCGGTGTTTATCAAGGCATTTAATATTGGCCAATCAGCTACTGCATCGCTGCCATCCATCATGGCTTCTGTTTCTCTATTTGGTGAAGCCACTGAGCCTGTATCTAAATGGTCACGACCAATTACAATCGGTGCTTTTACTTTTCCTTCTCTTACTAATTCATTAAATTTTAACGCCGCTTTTTCTCTATCGCCCATTCCTATCCAACAAATTCGAGCTGGTAAACCTTGAAAAGCAATTTTCTCTTTTGCCATATCCAGCCAGCGATGTAAGCCTTTGTTATCAGGAAATAATTCTTTCATGGCTTGGTCGGTGGTGTAAATATCTTCGGGGTCGCCACTCAACGCCACCCAACGGAAAGGGCCTTTGCCTTCGCAAAACAACGGACGAATATAGGCTGGCACAAAACCCGGAAAGTCAAATGCATTTTTTACACCACGTTTGTCTTTTGCTTGTCCTCTCAAATTATTGCCATAATCAAAAGTGATGGCACCACGTTTTTGTAATTCCAACATTAATTGAACATGCTTCGCCATGGTATCCCAACTACGTTTGCGATATTCATCAGGGTTTTGTTCACGTAAAATACTGGCTTGTTCCACCGTTAATCCTTCTGGGAAATAACCAATCAACTCATCATGCGCTGATGTTTGGTCGGTTAAAGTATCAACAGGAATATTTTTATCAATTAAATATTGCAACAAATCCACCACATTACAAACCACCCCAATTGAAAGTGCTTCGCCTTTAGCTTTTGCTTCCAAAGCCCATTGTACACCTTCTTCAATGCTATGTGTCATTTTATCAATGTAACGAGTATCAATACGCTTTTGAATGCGCCATGCTTCCAAATCAGCAGCCAGGCAAACGCCTTCGTTCATTGTAATTGCCAAAGGTTGAGCGCCACCCATGCCACCCAAACCAGCAGTAACATTCAATGTTCCCTTCAGTGTAGCAGCCCCCTCTAACTCCCCCAAAGGGGGAGAACCGCCAACACTCGATTGCCTTTGTGCGTTGGCAGTTCCCCCTTTGGAGGTTAGGGGGCTGAAATGTTGTTGCGCCAAACTCAAATATGTTTCGTAAGTGCCTTGCACAATACCTTGTGAGCCAATGTAAATCCAACTTCCAGCAGTCATTTGACCGTACATCATCAATCCTTTTTTCTCCAATTCGGTAAATACATCCCAGTTTGCCCAATTACCAACCAAATTAGAATTGGCAATTAAAACTCGTGGCGCATCTTTATGCGAACGCAATACACCAACAGGTTTGCCGCTTTGTACAATCAGTGTTTGGTCTTCTTCTAAGTTTTTTAAGCACTCAATAATTTTATCGTAAGCTTCCCAATTACGAGCAGCTTTTCCACGGCCACCATACACTATTAAATCCTCCGGACGTTCTGCCACATCAGGGTCTAAGTTGTTTTGTAGCATTCGGAATGCTGCTTCCGAAATCCAGTTTTTACAAGTGAGAGTGTTGCCTGTTGGGGCTTTGATAATACGTTTTGAAATTGTTGTCATGATATTTTTTGTTTTACCACATTGTTTTCATAAAAATTCATTTTGAAGAAATCTATGTGAATGCAAAGCATTTAACTACGCCTTGATTTTATTAAGTTTTCAGATGAGTGAAACATTGAAAACTTTGTTTTGTTTTCCTCAATTTTTTGTTTGAACCCTATATAACTATGTAGTTAATGATTTTTATTTTTTGCGAAGTTAAGAAAACAACGCTTGCCTTCTATTCCTTTATAGGTGCAACCCTATTTTTTAATTTTTTATACTAAGCTAATGTGAAGCATTTCATCAAAAAGAAATATTTTTTATACCATATTCACACACCTTATTCATAGGGCATTCAGGGCAATTCGGGTTTGTAGGTCGGCAAATTTCTCTACCCAAAAATGAAATCGCCATACCAGCATCCCAATCTTTTTGTGGTAAAATTTGCATTAAATCTTTTTCAATTTTTTCAGGTTTTTCATTTTTTGAAATACCTAATCGTGGTGCAACTCTAACCACATGCAAATCAACAATCAACCCTTCAGGTTTTTCTCCAGCTTCACGACGAATTACATTTGCTGATTTTCTGCCAATGCCTGAAAGTGCCGTCAATCCTTCCATTGTGACAGGAATATTTTTGTTATCTTTTATTTGCTGAGCCATACCAATAAGCCATTTTGCTTTATTGCCAAAGTTTCTCACTTTGCTTATTAACGGAATTAAAGTTTCATCAGTTGCTGTTGATAAAGCTTTCATATCAGGAAAAGCAACAAATAACTCAGGTGCAATTTTATTGATATTTTTATCAGAATCTTGTGCCGATAAAACCACTTTTATCAGCAACTCATACAAATTATTGTAGGTTAATGGATGGGCTGTTGTTTTATATTTTTTTAATAATGGTTGAATTTCTTTTTCCCAATTGATAGTTGCTGCCATGATTATTTTGATTTAAAAGCTAAAGATACATGTTACTATAGTTTTTTAAAAATGTACTTACAACTTGCTAAAACTTATTAAATAATGCACTGCAATAAAATAACTTTCTACTTCAACTTTTTTTGCAAAATCAAAATTTCAACATTAATTTTATCATTCATTTCTTCAATTAGTTGATAAATGAAACAACCTAAACATCCTGTAGCAATTTTATTTACAAGTTTTGCAACCCTTATTGCTTTACTTGTATTATTGCGTTATGCCATCGGAACAGAAATTTTTGTTATTGGTGGCGAAGGATTTGGCAACGTAAACCCAATGACGGCAATAGGTATATTATTTATTGCTATTGCCAGTTTTATTTTTTGTGGAAATAACTTTACGGCTAATAAAAAAATAATAGTAAGAATAATTGCTGCCATTGTAATTTTAATTGGTGCTGCAAAATTATTTTCAATTATTACATCTGTTGAGTTAGGCATTGATAAAATGATATTTATTAATAGGTTAGGAGATGATATATTGATGAATGTAAGAAGCGGTATAGCTTTGTACGCAAGCATTAATTTTATTTTTATTGGCGTTGCTTTGTTATTATTTTCAAATCATCAACCTAAATATAGTAGGTTAGGAATTTGGTTGATTTTTTTCGTATTTATTGGGTGTTTATTTACAGTTATCGGCTACCTATTTAATTCAAGAAAATTTGCTTTGTTATTTTCATACACCCCAATGGCGCTATTTACAGCAATAGGTTTTGAATTTTTATCAGTAGGAATTTTAGCCTTTAACTCTGATATTGGTTTTATGAAAAGCTTAATGTCAAAATATTCAGGCGGACGATTAGCCCGAATATTATTGCCTGCATCAATTGCGTTTCCTATTTTAATTGGCTTCATTGCATTGCATGTTCATCGCTATTCAGGTGCTTCATTAGAGTTGATGTTATCTTTTTTTGTAACTACTATTATTGTAGTATTTATCATTTTGATTTGGTATTTAGGATTATCAATCAATCATCTTGATATTAAAAATGAGGCAGAAAAAAAAATAGAAACTGACCAATTGGAAAGTGCTATTGAAAAAGAACATTTGATACGATTACGAGAAGAAAAATTTTTCAAAACAATTATTGATCATGCCACAGATGTAACCGGCTTAACTGATGCTGATGGAAAAATAATTTATTTAAGTCCTTCATACGAACCAACAACCGGATTTAAAATAAGTGATACAATTGGTAAATTGGCATTTGAAATTATGCATCCGGAACAAGCAAAAGAATCAATAAGTAAATTATCTGATGTGCTTGAAAATCCTGGAAAAATTTTTCATAGAACAAATCGTTTTTTGTGTAAAGATGGAAGCTCAATTTGGTGCGAAGGAACAGTTATTAACTTATTACATGATAAAGATATTCAAGCAATAGTATCTACTTATAAAAATATTAACGATAAAAAAATTGCAGAGGAAAAATTAATTCAAAATGAAAAAACTTTCAGAGCATTAATTGAAAATGGTACTGATATCATTGGCTTGATAGATGAAAAAGGAAAATTAAAATATTTGAGTGCATCTTTTGAAAGGCATACAGGATATAGTACTCAGCAATTTATTGGAAAAGAAATTTTTGAAATATTGCATCCTAAAAATGATACTGAATCAAGAGCTGTTTTTAAAAAAATAGTAGAAGAACCTAATGTTGTTTTTCAGCGTATCAATCAATTTAAATGTAAGGATGGTACTTACATTTGGGGTGAAGGCACTATCATCAATTTATTACATGATGAAAATGTAAACGCAATTGTTTTTAATTTTAGAAATACAAACGATAAAAAAATTGCAGAAGAAAAATGGGAACTGAGTGAAACAAAATTCAAACTTATTGTAGATAGTAGCTTTGATGGCTTATCATTAAGTTGTGCTGATAGAATTCCAATTTATTATAATAAAGCTGTACAACAAATTATAGGTTGGTCAATGGATGAAATCTTAAAAATGAATGCTTCTTTTGATTTAATTCATCCTGATGATGCACAACATGTTGGCCGTATTATAAAGCAATCAGAACAAAATCCATTACAAAATTTTCATGCAGTTTATCGAGTAAAATGTAAGGCTGGAGATTATATTTGGTTAGAAGCCACATTTAATAGTATGTTGCATGTTCCTAGCGTTAATGCTAATGTAACCCACATTAGAGATATAACAGCAAAAAAAATTGCTGAAGAAAGAATCTTACACATCAATGAAGAATTAGAAGAAAAAGTGCAGCAGCGAACTGGTGAGTTAGAAGAAAAAAATAAGGAATTAGAAATGTTTTCATCAATCGTTTCACATGATTTACGAACTCCTTTAGCAGCTATTAGTGGGTTTGCTAATTTATTAAATTCATTTCATTTGGCTGAATTAAGTGATGATGGAAAAGAGTTTATTCTTCAAATTTTGCAAGCTACCGATAGGATGAATGGATTAATTTCTGATTTATTATTTTTTAGTAAATTAGGAAAAACATCATTGCACAAACTAAATGTTAGTAGTGATTTATTGGTAAAAAAAGTAATTGCCAATTATGAAAAATCATATCATCATCAAGCACAAATTATTGTAAATTCATTGCCCCATGTTGAAGCTGATGAATCATTGCTAGAGCAGGTTTGGTTGAATTTTATTTCAAATGCTATTAAATATTCAGCTAAAAAAGATACACCCAAAATTGAAATTTCATGTATTACAAACGATGTTGAGTTTGTTTTTTCAATAAAAGATAATGGTGCAGGATTTAGTATGGAAAAATACAACCAATTGTTCAAACCGTTTCAGCGTATGCATTCTTCAGCTGAATTTGAAGGCAACGGAATTGGATTAGCCATTGTAAAAAATATTATTGAAAAACATGGTGGTAAACTTTGGGCTGAAAGTAAAATATATGAAGGCAGTTGTTTTTATTTCAGTATTCCACGGGTGTAGATTATTTTAAATACTACAGTCCCATATTTTTTACCAATTTATTTTTTTAATTCTAACCTAATATACACGGGCACATGATCACTATACCCACCAAAATATCTAGGGCCAGCATAGGTTCTAAGCGGCGAACCAAAATATTTGCCTTGCTTTTGTTCTAATAAAAATTCAGGTTTATGAATAGTTGCACTGTTGGCTTGATAGCTTGCTTTTGCATCTTTTTTACCAATCGCATTTTTGCTAATAAATATTTGATCGAACATGCTCCATTCACCTTTGTAATAATGTGTGCCTTCTTGTTTTTCTTTTAACGATGCAAAAGTATTTACCATTGGCATCACGGTACTTGTTTCCAAAATTTTCAAACTTTTATTTTCGGGCTCATCGTTAAAGTCGCCAACGGCAATCAATACAGGGTTATTTTTTTTGTTTGCTAAAAATATTGAATCTAAAATTTTGCGTTCGCTTTCAGCTACATAAACTCTTTTTATTTCACTTTCTTCAGTTCCTAAGCGGCGGCTCGGAAAATGATTAACTGCAATAAATGCTTGCTGTCCATTACTAAATTCAGCATGAACCACCAAAATATCACGAGTTTTTAAATTAGCATCAAACGGAAAATGAATGGGATAACTGCGGCTGCCTAATAATTTCAGCGCACTTTTTTTATACAATAAAGCTACATCAATTCCACGTTCGTCAGATGAATTATAATGTACAATTTGATAATCATGTTGCACAATTTGTGGGTCAGTAATTAATTCATCTAACACCATTTTGTTTTCAATTTCACACAGCCCAATAATATCAGCACCGCTATTATTAATGCTTGCAATTACTCGGGCAATGTGCTGTTTTTTTAAATCATAGCGTTTGCCTGTCCAATGTAATTCAGCACCGGGCAAAAATTCTTCATCCTTTACTGTTGGGTCATTTAAGGTATCATAATAATTTTCACAATTATAAAAAGCAATACTGATGGTGTTTAAATTTTGTGCTTTCAATTGTAGGTTGTTTAAAATTAGTAAAGCAATAATCCAAATTATTTTTTTCATGAATGATAAAATTGTGGTAGTGAAATATTTACAAAGATGCTTGATTTTAAAATTGCAACTCAATTTTAAATGATTAATTTGTGTTAAATAAAAATTGAAATCATGAGTTTAGATACAGGCTTTAAAGTAAACATGCAAATCAGATTAGATTGGAGTGAAATGGATTTGTATGGCCATATTAATAACGTGATGTACTTTAAATATTTACAAGCATCAAGGGTAAATTATTGGACGATGATGGGCATTGATAAAAATTTTAAAACCACCAACATTGCACCTATACTGGCATCTGCTAAATGCGATTTTAAAAAGCCACTCCACTTTCCGGGCAATATTATAGTGCAAGCCAAACTTGATTTTATTAAAAATTCAAGCTTTGGTATTATTCATCAAATCATAAATGAACAACATGAAATTGTTGCCATTGGCAATGATGTAATGGTAATGTATGATTTTTCAAAAAATGAAAAAGTATTATTTCCGGATGATTTAAAACTTTTTATTGAATCAAAAGAAAGAGAGAAAAATTAATGAATAATTTCAATTTTTGATTGAAGTTTTATGGTTTCACTTTGCAATGAAATTAAATAATTTCCGCTTGGATATTTTGCAACATTAATTGTTTTGAAATTATTAGCAGCTTCAGCAAAAAAAGTTTCAGTGTAGTAGGTTTTACCTAAAATATCTATCATTTTCAATTCAAATTTTTCAATTGATTTTGATGTAAATGCTATAGTGATTTCGGTTTTTGTTGGATTAGGATAACATCGTAATTCTGCGTTTGATAAATAAGGTTTTGTTTCAGGAATAATGGTTGTATCATCTAAGCGATACAAACCCCAACCTAAGCCAGCATAATTGGCTTCAAAATATAGTGAGCCATTAAGGCTAATAAAATTTTGAATTGTAGGAAACATGCCACTATTAATACCAATATTATTTAATTTATCATGGTGCTGAAGGCTTGTTCCATTTATGGTTCCATTAGTTTTCCATAAAAATATTGCATTAACATTTGAATCTGTTCCTAAAAAATATAAATGTTTATTATGTTCGAAAAAAGTATTTGGAGAAGCTCCTTTGCTACCATTTACCAAATCTAAGTGTTCAAAATTAATTCCATCAAACACATATAATTCATTGCCGTTTATTGAGTCATTTTGGTCAACGGCAATAAAAAGTTTATCATTAAATACATACATTAGTTTGTTGAAATGCGAAGATTGATTGGATAAATTATTAGTGAAATTAATTTTCTTTACTAATTTAGTTCCTATTGAATCGCCATTTGTTTTCCATAGTTGAAAACCATTCATTGTATCTCTGCCAAAAAAATAAATTTCATTTTTGTAGGCTGTGAATCCATATGCAGTGCTTTTTAAACTGCTTGAAGGTGTACATGAAATGCCTTTATAAATATCAGTAATACATTTTGTATTTGAAATTGTTCCATCCGTTACAAACAACTTTATTCCATCATTACCATCAATGCTTTCAAAATAAATTTTATCATTCAGTTTTTCAAAAAAATTCATATAAGAATTTGAGCATGAAACAAATGGAATTTTTGTTAACTGAATAGATTTTGTACCAACACCTGATGTACAAAAAAGCTGAAACATATTATTATAGCTTCTTCTTATACCTGTATAATAGAGTTTATTCCCATTTGTAATAAATCGCTCGATACTATACGCAGGAAATGGACTATCAACTGAGTCAATAAGTAAAACATGATTAGGGTTAGCGATATTTAACTCATAAATATTTTCCGGACCGTATAAATAGCTTCCGCCGTGCAAATACTTAAACGCCAAACTAAACACCAATTTATTGTTGAAAATAGTGGTATAGGTTGGTATGCCTTGAAGCATTATCGAATCTATCTTTTCATTTTTATCAATAGTTATAAAACAAGGTTTTTTATTTTGAAGACAACTGAAATATAATTTATCTTCAAATACCTGAAAGTAAATCAAATCTAATGTTGATACTACAAGATTATCATAAACAATTTTTGTTGTTGTTGAATCTCCTTCAGTAACCATTACACATTGTTTCAAGTTACTTCCACTTCGGAAATACATTTTTCCATTGAACACAACTGACTCAAATGGAATTTGTGAGTAAGCAAAACGTTTCACACAATGAATGGGAAAATCATCAGCAAATAATGCGTTAGCAGCAATAAAACTAAGCAACAAAAAAGTAACTATTTTTTTCATAATCAATTTTAGTAATGAAGGTTTTAATGTAAAAGTATTTTCAATGCTACTTAAAAATTTCCAGCTTTTTAGTTTGATGTTTTTCAGAAGAAATTAAGCGAACAAAATATATTCCTTTTGATAAATTTTGAAACAGAATCTTTTTTGAATTTAAACCTGCAACGCCAGTAAATTCATTGGTTAAAACAGTTTTTCCATTTACATCCGTTACTTCAATATTACAATTTTGTGCTTCATTCAAATTAAATTCAACTACTACAAAATCTTTTGTTGGATTAGGATAACAGCGTAATTCTTCGTTTGATAAGGTTGATTTTTGTTGAGATGAAACAATTGTATCCTCTAATTTATATAAGCCAAAATTTAATCCTTCTTCTCTTGCTTCAAAATAAAGTGAGCCGTTATAGGTAAAAAATCTTGGATCTTTTTCAACACCAGATGTACTTGGCCCATACATATAAAATTTAGTTCCTAAATTGGTTTCTTCAATTATTTTTGTACCATTTAAAGTTCCATCGCTCACCCATAAATTAATACCTGACCAACCACTGTTTCCAATAAAATACATTTTATCATGAAATGAGAAAAATGTATTTGGATTTAATCCGTATTTACCGCTTACTAAATCGCAAAACTCAAAGTTGTTGTTGTTCATTATAATTAATTCATTGCCAATGATTGTATCATTTACCATTGGGCTTAGAAAAAGAGCCTTAGATGTTGAACTAATATGTACGCTAGTATTGTAAATGGTATTATCCTTCGCACCAATTTGCACAATTTTTTTTACAAATTTTGTTCCGCCAACGGTTCCATCCGTTTTCCAAAGTTGGCTACCTAACAAAGTATCAATTCCAAAAAAATACATTTCGTTATTAAATGTATGAAACTGCGAAGCGATAACTAATTTGTTTAAATGAAAACAATCATCGCCACTAAAAATATTTTTGAGTAAAATTGGTTCGGAAAAAGTGCTATCAATAAAAAATAATTCCGAGCCATTTACTGAATCAGTTGAATTAAAATAAAGCCTGTTTTTATATTCATGAATAAAAGAAAAATTGAAGCTTTGTGGACAATTAAAATTGTATGAAATATTAGTGAGTTGCTTTGTGCCAAGCCTTGTTCCGTCAGTTACCCATAATTGATTTTCATTAATTTTATTGCTTCCTTGAAACACTATTTTGTTTTTAAACTTAATTAGTTTTGTTCCAGTTCCTTGAGCAATAAAACTTGATAAATAACAAATTTCATTAGTGCCATTTGTTGTGCCATCGGTTTCATATAATTGATGCAGAAAATAGTTAGATACTTTTTGTGTATCACCAATAAAATAAAGTTTGTTGTTTAATTCAGTAAGGCAAGTTGCGGTTGATTTTATCGCCACCGAATCTATAGTATTTGATTGTGCATTTATCCATCGTAAATAAAACCCAGTATAGTTTTGGCAAGTAAAATATAATCGGTTATTAAATACTTGAAAACTCACACTGCCACTAGTTGCCATGAGTGGATACACTAATTTTGTTGTAGCGCTTGTACCTTCGGTTACAAAAAGACCATCTCCCCCCGAACTACCATTTTTATATATTGCCTTGAAATAAATTTTGCCATTAAACTCAGTAGCATCCATAATTTCAAATAAATTATCCTTCACTAGTAAGGGCTTGCTTCCGTTAATTGCAAATACATTAAAGCATGAAACAATCAATAAAAAAAGAGGTATAATTTTTTTCATAATCTATTTTAATAATGGATGATGATGCTACAAAAAGGGTTGCACCTATTCCTAATGGTTTTTCAAATATACTAAAACAGAATGATAAAAAAATCTACTTCATTTGTCCTAAAATTTGGCTAGCTGGTTGATACCATTGCTGATTTAATTGCACCGCCATATTCAAAATATTAGCAGCATTATTTTTATTGCCTGAAATGGCATAAGCATAACCTAAGTAAAAATAATAAGCATCAGATGCAGGATATTTTTTTACTGCATTCTGAAAATAAGCAACCAATGAATTTACATCACGTTTTTGCATATAAGCATTGAATAAAAATTCAATTGCTTTTGAATTTTCAGCATATACATCCAATGTTTTTTGAGCATACACAATAGCGCTATCAATTTTATTTTGCTTTAATAAAGTATCAGCCAAAGCCAAATATTTTTTTTCTAATTTTTGATTGCGCTTCACAATACACATCAACGGCACACCATCTAATTCAATGGTATGAATAGTGCCCACTGGCGGAAAATAACCAGGAGTTTGTAATAATTCTTTCTCTAAAAATCGGCTATAAAAAATACCGTAATCCCAATCATTCATACTACCTCTGCTTTTAAAATTGGCATAGCCTGCAAATAAAGTAGGATGCGGAAAATGGATACCATAATTAGGTGAAGTACCATTTTTTAAATCATAGTGTGTAGGCAAATTGTTGTTGCAAAACTCCATTCGGTAATAACTAATAGGGTCAGTACAATTGGTACGAATTGAAAAAGAATCTTTTCTATCTTTTAGTTTTTCATGCTCAACTAACCAATCAAAAGCTTGCTTTGAGCTATTCATGTAATAGTCAGTTTCATAATTACCAAAAGCATTTTTTATTCCACCAAAATATTCATTGAAGTATAAATATTCATTAGGATGATTTTGCAAAATAAATTTTAATGGCAAACACAATAATGCAATTACAGCTATGGCAGCTATTACATTCAAACCCTTTTTTAAGGTAGATATTAAGTAGCTCCAAAATAATGCAGCCAACACTACTAATGTTGGATAGATGAATAAAAAATGTCGCCATCCATCATACAAAGGTGATTCTTTTTTTACTGCATAAGCCCACGGAAATAGCGATACAAACGTGAGCAACAGCACAAAAAATAAATTGTACTTTTTACGAGCTACAAATACAATTGATAAAAATCCTACGCTGCCTACTAAAAATATAATGGGTGCTGTAATGCTTATCCAACGGGGTATGTAGTACCAAGGCACTTCATTATTCATTATTTTTTCACCATCAAAAATCATGGATAATGGAGTGAAGAAATGGCTCATTATTTTTAATGTTTCTAACGGATTTGCAATTGGGCTATGATGCCCAAATGGCCAAAATATTAATCCAATTCCATAGCCAACTATTGAGATAATGGATAAACGAATAATCAATTTTTGAGTGATAAATTTTCGGAGTTCAGGTTTTAATAATAAAAATCCAATGATGAACATCCACATATAAATAATCAGTAATAATCCGCCAATACGAACGCCCAAAGCCCCACCAATGGATAAAGCTAACAGTATTGTAGTTTTGGTGTGGGGCTTGGGTAATTGTTTTATAAATTGAATTAATTGGTAAATGGCAAATACTGAAAATGTTGCAAACGGAATATCTTTTGGGTTATTAAAGCAATGCCCTAAATAACTGGGTGATAAAGCTAAAATCAGTAAGGCAATAAGTGCAGCCAACCAACCACCAATTTCGCCAGCTAATAATCCTGTACCAACAATGCCCAATGCACCCACTATGGCAATACAAAAATGTTGCATTTCATAATCGCCCCACCAACCTAATACATGATTGCAAGTAGCCACCCACATATCCATCAAACCGCCATAGTAGTGTATTCCGCTTTCTTCAAATTTTTTTGAACCTTCAACTCGTTTCCAATCCAAAATTGAATTATCATTATGAAAAAAATAATTATAAATGGCATTTCCATAATCATGATGCCAATGCTCATCGCCAGTAATTCCAAAATCAAAACTTAATTTTGGCATCATGAAAAGCAAAAAAATACTACAACATACAAATGCTAATCGATAATATTTTTCAAAATTGATAGATTCTTTTTCGTGTTGTTTTTTAAACGGTGTGATAAATATTTCACCAATTCTAATACTTAATGAAATGCGTAAAATTTGAATGAACATTTTGATAGAATCTGAAAATACATTTACATGGCTATCATCTGCATTTTTCCATTCTAAAGGCATTTCATTTATTTGAATTGCTTTGTTATGGGCTTTATATAAAACCTCTACATCATGCGCCCAACTGTTGGTTGATAGTTTTCTGAAAATAGATTTAGCAATAGATGATGGATATAATTTAAAGCCGCATTGAGTATCGCCCAAATTTAATGGCGTAAATAATTTGATAAAAAAATTAAAAATTGCTCCTGATGTTCGGCGCAATGCTAAAGCTTCAATTTTTGAATTTTTATCGGTACGGTTTCCTATAAAAATTTCATTTTTTTTGAACAAGTTTTTATCCAACTTTTGCCATTCTAATAATTCAGTTGGTTTGGCACTCATATCGGCATCTAAGGTGAGAATATAATCGCCTTGTGCTGCTGCAATTCCATTTTTCAAAGCGCCACCTTTGCCCGTATTTTCTTGTGAAATCAATTGAATTTTTGATTTCAATTTTGAAAAATCATTTGACCTCACCCCCTGCCCCTCTCCAAGAGAGAGGGGAGAAAGCGCTTCATTAATTTTATCAACCGTATTATCAGTGCTGCCATCATTTACAATGATAACCTCATACGATTGATTCCATTTAGAATCAAATTCCATCAAGCCGTTCATCAACAAATCAATACGTTTTGATTCGTTATAACATGGGATGATTAAAGATATTGCTGGCATTTATTATAGTTTTATTTGGCTTTATTTTATAAAGAAATACATTTTACCACATAGGCACAATAGAAATTTTCGCTTGCGAAAACTATGTTATACTATCGAACTCTTAATTTTAAATTCAAATTCCATAGAAAATAAATTTTAAACATAGAATGTATTGATTTTTGTATTCTATACTACCCATATTTCAATCCCGAATTATCGGGACAAGTTGTGGTTTTGTATTAGTTTTTAGGAATTAGCCTTGTATTTCCAATTAGTTTACTGTTACTCCACCTTTCCAATATAAACCCAATCGCCCCAAATATTAGTGCATTCATAATTCTTCATTCTAATTTCATCTTGCAAATATTCTTTTATTGGATAAAAATTGATGTGCATATCCATGGTATAATAATAATATTTCTGACATGGAGTTACTATCATCACTTGCTTTCGAGCTACTCGTTTTAACTCATCAATAGCTGGTTTTGGATTTTTTAAATGCTCAATTGTATGATGGCAAGTAACTATATCAAATGATTTATCAGCAAAAGGCAAATGCTCAATGTTTCCTTTCACATAACTGCCTTTGTTCAATTTCACTTCATCATACATATCACAACCGGTAACTTCTAAATTTGTTTTTTCAGAAACTACATTCAGCCAATGGCCACGTCCACAACCTACATCTAACATGGTTTTAGCATCTGATGAAATATTTTTAATCATAAAATCAATAGATGGTTGATTCATATCCGTTGGTCTATCAGTAGCCATACAATCCAATTCACGGTAGGCTTGCGCATATTCAGCATCAGTCATATTATAAACAAGGCTTTTAAAATCCATATAGAATTTTACTTTTTTGCCTTTGTACCAAATATAAAAAAATGGGTACATAAACCATCGGCTATCACGTAGAATAGGCGGAATACATTCATCTAATATAAATCGGATAGAGTTGGTAAGTGTTCGGTTCATTTTATTTTTTTAAAAAAGTGTTCAAATATAAGCGCTTAAAATTAAATGTGGTGTAGTTCAACATTTATATGTAATTAGATGTTGATGTATTTAAGTGGAATGTTCAAAATTTTAAATCTCATTTGTTACTTTTGCAGAAATTTTGAAATCAATTTTCAATTTTATTTTACCCAAAAAAATATTAATTTTTAGAATGAAGATTTTAGTTTGCATTAGCAAAGCCCCCGACACTACTACAAAAATTGGCTTTACCAATAACAATACAGAGTTTATTGGCGATAAAGTTACATGGATAATTAACCCTTATGATGAGTGGTATGCATTAGTTCGTGCATTAGAACTGAAAGAAACATTAGGTGGCAGCGTTACAATAATAAATGTTGGCTTAAGTGATTCAGAAGCGATATTGCGAAAAGCTTTTGCTATAGGTGCTGATGATGGCGTTAGAATAGATGCTACCCCTACTGATGCTTATTTTGTAGCTAATCAAATAGCTGAATATGCTAAAGATAAAGGCTTTGATTTGATTTTAATTGGTAAAGAAACCATTGATTATAATGGCTCACAAATAGGCGGAATGATTGCCGCAATTAACGATTTAAACTACGTTTCGTTGGCTACAAAATTGGATGTGGCTGGTGCTGAAGCTACTGTTGAATGCGAAATGGAAGGCGGAAGCGAAATAGTAACTTTACAATTACCTGCTGTTATTTCGTGCCAAAAAGGAATGGCGGAAGCAAGAATTCCGAACATGAAAGGCATTATGGCTGCTCGAACTAAGCCTTTACAAGTTATTGCGGCTGTGGCTTCTGAATCATTAACTGAAATTGTGAAATACGAATTACCAACTGAAAAAACAGGTTGTAAAATGATTTCACCAGATAATGTGGAAGAGTTAGTGAAATTATTGCACGAAGAAGCCAAAGTTATTTAACATGGAATCATTGAATATTTTATCATTGCAATAATAAAATATTCAATTATCTAAAAAAATAGTTCAAATTTTCAATAAAAAAATAAATCAATTTTCAATACATGAGCGTTTTAATATTTGCAGAATCGAATAACGGGAAATTTAAAAAATCAACTTTAGAAGCAGTGTATTACGGAAGTAAAATTGCTGCTGAATTAAATACAGAATGTATTGCCATGGCTGATGGCTCATTAGATGCTGCCGAATTAGCTTCATTAGGAAAATTTGGTGCAGCAAAAGTTGTTACAGTTAAGCATGATAATTTGCAACATTTAGATGCCAAAGCATATACTTATGTAATTGCTGAAGCATCAAAAAAAGTAAATGCATCTGTAATTGTATTATCATACAATGTTACAGGAAAGGCTGTGGCGGCTAATGTGGCGGCTAAATTAAAAGCTGGCTTAGTAGCAGGCGCTATTTCATTGCCCGATACTACTAATGGGTTTGTAATTAAAAAAAGTGTTTTTAGCGGCAAAGCATTTGCCTATTTCAATATCAAAACAGCAACAAAAGTTATTGGCTTAACACCCAACTCTTTTCAAGCAATACCAACTGATGCAACAGCAACGGTTGAAGCTTTAGATATAAATGTGCCTGCTGATCAATTTAGCGTAACAGTTAAAGAAACAATAAAATCAAGCGGTACAATATCATTAACCGAGGCCGAATTAGTAGTAAGCGCAGGTAGAGGTTTAAAAGGCCCTGAAAACTGGGGAATGATTGAAGAAATGGCAACCATTTTAGGCGCTGCTACAGCTTGTAGTAGGCCTGTGGCTGATATACATTGGCGTCCGCATGGTGAGCATGTTGGGCAAACGGGATTAACTGTACGCCCTAATTTATATATTGCAATTGGTATTAGTGGCGCTATTCAACATTTAGCTGGCGTAAACCAAAGCAAAACAATTGTTGTTATTAATACAGATAAAGAAGCTCCATTTTTTAAAGCTGCTGATTATGGTATCGTAGGTGATGCTTTTGAAGTAGTACCAAAATTAAATGAAGCGTTGAAAAAATATAAAGCTGCATCGCATTAAGCGATGAAGTTATTGGTTACTAGTAAATGGTTATTGGTAAAAAAACAGAATCATTTCACAAAACAATTAACGGCTAACAATTTAACGAATAATAAATCTTTGGAAAAGATAGAACTTGAAATAATTACACTGTCGCAGAATGCTGCACAAAATCATTCTTACGCCATTATACTTGGCGAAGCTGGTGGTGTAAGGCGTTTACCTATTGTAATTGGTGCCTTTGAAGCGCAAGCTATTGCTGTGGCCATTGAAAAAGTAACACCAAGCCGACCATTAACCCATGATTTAATTAGGAATACTTTACAATTATTTGAAATTAATTTGAAGGAAGTGTTGATTGATAATTTGCAAGAAGGTGTTTTTTATGCAAAATTAATCTGTCAGCAAAAAGATGAAGTAATTGAAATTGACTCCCGAACATCAGATGCCATTGCACTAGCTGTTAGATTTAATTGCCCTATTTATACCTATGAAAATATTTTAAACCAAGCTGGTATTGTGATGGATGGCTTAACGCATGCAAGTTCTGAAAACAAAATTAAAGAAAACAAAGCGCCACAAAAAACAAATAAACCGCTACCACAAAAAGATGATTTAGCTTCACTAACAATGGAGCAATTAAATGAAAAGTTGCAGCAATATTTAGAAAATGAAGAGTACGAAAAGGCAGCAGCAGTTCGAGATGAACTAACCAAAAGAGAATAATTTAATTCACCTAGCATGAACAAATTAGCCACAATAGTAAATGAACTTCAGCAACATATTTTAGATTTTGAAAAAGTTAATGAAAAATTTTCGGTAGCTAATGTAGGGTGGCAAATTGAACACAGCCTTATTACCATTGATATGATTATAATGGTTTTGAAAAAATCAAATTCAGATAGTTTTCAAAACAAATTTAATTTTTCAAAATTCAGAGTTTTTTTATTTAATAAAATTCCAAGAGGCAGAGCAAAAGCACCTAAAATTGTAATTCCGCAAGTTGCGTATCATGTATCATCCTTGCATCATCACATTAATATTACTTTGCAAAATATCGATTCGTTATCAACTATTCAGCCTAATCAATTTTTCAAACACCCCTATTTTGGCGATTTAAAATTGAAAGACGCAATTCAGTTTTTAGAAATTCACACCCAACATCATTTGAGTATTATAAAAGATATTATCAGAAAATAAATCATGCTTTCAGCCAAAAATATTACTAAAAATTACGGTGCACTTCAAGTTTTAAAAGGTGTAGATTTGGAAATTAACGATGCCGAAATAGTTGCTATTACTGGTAGTTCAGGTGCTGGCAAAAGTACACTGCTGCACATTATTGGCACTTTAGATAAACCTGATGCAGGTACGGTAAAAGTAGAAGGCAAAAATATTTTGGAGTACAGTGATTCAAAAATGGCCCGTTTTAGAAATTTGAAAATGGGTTTCATTTTTCAGTTTCATCATTTATTACCCGAATTTTCAGCACTTGAAAATGTAATGCTACCAGGCTTAATTGCAAAACGAAAAGAAGCCGAAGTAAAAAAATATGCTTTGCAATTATTGGATAGATTAGGTTTAAAAGATAGAATACATCATCGCCCTAATCAATTAAGTGGTGGCGAATCTCAGAGAGTGGCTGTTTGCAGGGCCATCATCAATAATCCTTTATTAGTGTTGGCTGATGAGCCATCGGGCAATTTAGATTCAGAAAATGCATTAGCCTTGCATCAATTATTTTTAGAATTACGGGATGAGTTAAAACAAACTTTTATCATCGTAACCCATCATCAACAATTAGCTGAAATGGCTGATAGAACTGTAGTGATGAAAGATGGAAAAATTATTTAAAAATGAAAATTAATTAGCGGCAATTTAAAATATAAGCGCCACTTTTATTTGTACTATATGCCTGTAAACCTAAATCAGATGCCTCTTTCATCCATTTTTCGGTTTTGTAATTGGAGTTTGATGAATCAAAAATCAATAAATTAAAAGTGTAGTTTTTTGTAACATCATGCAATGAATAAATTGAGTTATGCGCAATTACAATTATATCAGCATCAATTTTAGTAATTGAACAAATAGGTTTTTGTTTTGTAGATAGATAAATTATTTTACGATTAAATGCCATAAAATGATTAGGGTAAATGGTTGCTGTAAGCTTGGGGCTTAGTTGAGTAGCTTGAAATAAAACATGGGCTGGTTTGATATGAAAATTTTGTGTGATGTGATTTTTTGTCACCATTGTATCATAAAAATACCCATATGAATTTCCGCTTATAAAATCAATAGCACTGCCGTTTGGTATGGCATATACAATTATTTTTTGTTGATGTTTAATTTGCCAATCATCTATTGAAACGCTAATTAAAAAAATCAAAAATGATAATAATCCAATTTTTAAAAAGTTGATTTTTTTATTTATCAGCCAAAAAATAATGGAAAAAATTGAAGCATATAAAATGATAATTTGAATTACACTAAATTGTAAATTATTAATAACTGAATGGGGTAAACTATCCACCCATTCAATACCGCAATTCATTAAAAAAGTTGTAAAAGTGATGATTGAACCTAATGCCTTTGCCGCCAATCCATAAATTAGAGCTACAACAAGTAATGCTATTATTTCAAATAATACAACTGTTGAAAGCGGAATAGCAATGAGATTAGCTAATAAAAAATAGTTAGGAAATTGATGAAAATAAAACATACAAATTGGTGCTGCAACTATTTGTGCAGCAATTGATACAGCCATTAAATTCCATATTTTTTTGAGCCACCAATTTTTTACATAAATCCAATTGTAAATATATTTTTGCAATGCAACAATGCCAATCACAGCAATGTATGAAAGTTGAAACCCAACATCAGCTAAAATAAATGGATGATAAACCATCATTACAAAAGCAGATGCCGCTAAAGCATTATAAATAGAAGGTTTGCGATGAATTAAATTAGCTGCTTGCATAAATGTAAACATTACTGCCGCCCTCATTACTGAGCCTGAAGCACCTGTTAATAGTGCAAAAACCCAAATAATGGTTAATACTATTATTGATTTTAATAATCGTGTTTTTTGGTTTTTATCTAAAAAACATAAACAAAAATTAAGTAACCAAAATATTAAGCCTAAGTGCATTCCGCTAATGGCAAGTACATGAACAATGCCTGTGTTTGAATACGTTTGTTGTAAATCTTTATCTAAATTATCTCTATAACCAATCAGCAAAGCTTGAGCTACACCTAATTCTTTTTTTGAAAGTATATTAGCCTGCATCGTTGCCAATATATTTTCACGAAAATCCCAAAGTAACTTGTAGAAAGGATTGTGGGTGTTGCCTATACATTTTGCTTCTTGTTCTTTTAAAAAAATTTGATGTGTAACATCTTGCAATAAACACGAAAATTGATAATTGTAACAACCTGGGTTTCCTGAATTTTTAATACCAGTAAAATGATTAGGTACTAATAATTTATCGCCGTATTTATATTGATGGCTATAATTTTTTTTACTGAAATAAACAATCGTTTTACCAATAGTTGGTTGCTTATTTATTGATTCAACTTCAGCCAAAGCCTTATAACTGCTAGCTTTTTCAATAGGGTTTTCAAGTAATCGGATGGTTATAATTTGATTATTTGAATGAATATAAGTGCCGTAATAGTTGTTTTGGTTTGTAATAAATTGGGGTTGTGTAAGCACTATGCCTACAAAAAACAAACTAAATTGTAGTAAAATGCCAGCAACAAAATGCCATTTAAATTTAAGTTTTATTGTGGTGGTTTGAAAAGCAGCATACATCAAAATGCTTGTAAATAAGCAAATTGAAGGGATGAATAAGTTATGCCATTCAAAAAATAATTGTGCGCCTATGCCTACTGAAAATGGCACTAGAAGCCTTATAAAGGGGTTTTCAAAAATAAATAATTGAAAGGAATTAGGCAGTTTCATGCACTACCCAAAATTTAGAATAAACCGTTTAGTTCAGCTCTAACCATATTTACAACTTTACCTAAATCTTCTTTTTTTTCAGCAAAATTTAAGTCATCTACATTAATGATTAACAATTTGCCCAGCTTATAATTTTTTGCCCAATTGTCGTAATGTTCGTTCAATCTTTTTAAATAATCTAATCTAATATTATCTTCATAATCTCTACCACGTTTTTCAATTTGGTTCACTAAAGTACCAATTGATGCTTTTAAATAAATCATCAAATCGGGTGGGTCAACCATTGAGTGGAGCGTATTAAATAAAGATTGATAATTTTGAAAATCACGTGAAGTCATTAAACCCATTTCATGTAAATTAGGTGCAAAAATAAATGCATCTTCATAAATTGATCGGTCTTGAATTACCGTTTCATCGCCTTTATGAATATCAATAATTTGCCCAAATCTACTATTCAAAAAATAAATTTGAAGATTAAAGCTCCATCGCACCATATCTTCATAAAAATCATTTAAGTAAGGATTGTTTTCTACATCTTCAAAATGAGGTGTCCAACCAAAATTTTTTGATAATAATTTAGTGAGTGTAGTTTTACCAGCCCCAATATTTCCTGCAATGGCAATATGTTTGGGCGGTTTTTTGGTTGTAGATTTTTTAGCCACGAATAAATAAAATAGTAGGTTTATAAAGAGTTCCGAAATTACAACCAATATTTAAAAAATAGGCTATTTTTTATCTAAAAAAATATGCTTTGTTGAAAAGTAATAGAAAAGTGAAAACTAATTAGGTAATTCATTTAAGGAGCATATTTGCAAACTAAATCTTTATTCAATTTTATGGAACAAATACAGGTATACAATTGGGATAAGCTATAATTAGTCGTCCCTCAAAAAGTTATTTAGCACCAAATTGCCATCAAAACAAAAATTTAGAAAATCAAGAATCGATTTTGTGCGATGGCTTTGTGTTAGCGAAATCGAATTTTGTTAGTTCCTTGTAATTCAATCCCAACAAGCATTTCAAGAGAAACCACGATTTCGCTGCAAAAAAAATTGATTCGTAGCATTTTCAAATTATTGTTTTGGAGGCTTGATTTTCTTTTGTTTCTTTTCTTGTATCAAGACAAGAAAAGA
>JBEANU010000044.1:0-2979 GCA_041165265.1 Bacteroidota bacterium
CAATAAAAAAGCCGCTCTAAAAAATTAGAGCGGCTTTAAATGTTATTTTAACATTTAGGAAATTACTTTCCTTCGTTTTTATCCATTGATTCTTTCAATTTTGTTAAAGCTTCTAAATCACCCATTGTTGATTTTTTCACTTTTTCATTTAATGTTTTTACAGAATCTTTAGTTCGCTTTTCTTCTACTATTTTTTCACCTTCCTCAGCAACTTTTGATGCATTTTTAACATCCATTGCTATTTTAGAGTGAGATAATAAAATTCTTTTATCGCTTTTTTCAAATTCTAAAATTTTAAAATCAATAGCTTCATCCAATTCGGCATTTTTACCATTTTCTTTTTTCAAATGCTTTATTGGTGCATATCCTTCTAAGCCATATTGCAATTGAACAGTGGCTCCTTTTTCATCCTTACGTACAATTGTTCCTTGGTGGATTGATCCAACAGGAAATATTGATTCAAAAGTATCCCAAGGATCCTCTTCTAATTGCTTATGCCCTAATGACATTTTACGATTTTCAACATCTAAGTTTAAAACGATAACATCAATTTCGCTACCCACTTTTGCAAATTCATTAGCATGATGATAACGCTTAGTCCAACTTAAATCACTAATATGAACCATACCACCGATACCTGCTTCAAATTCAACAAAAATACCGTAATTAGTTACATTTTTAACAGTTCCTTTATGCTTGCTTGCAACTGGGTATTTATCGCCGATGTTACTCCATGGATCGTTTGTCATTTGTTTTAAACTTAATGACATTTTACGTTGGTCTTTATCTAAGGCTACAATTTTAGTTTCGTATTCATCGCCTAATTTAAAGAATTCCTTAGCGTTTACAGGTTGATTGCTCCATCCTAATTCAGATACGTGCAATAATCCTTCAATACCTGGTTTAATTTCTAAAAATGCACCATATTCTTCAATGTTTACTACCTTACCTTTAATTGTACCACCTTCAACCATTTCAGTTGGCAATACTTCCCAAGGGTGCGGCGTTAATTGTTTTAAGCCTAAACTGATACGTTTTTTCTCATCAGTGAAACCTAATACAACAACATTTAATTGTTGGTTCATTTGTAATACTTCATTAGGGTGAGTTATGCGACCCCAAGAAATATCTGTAATATAAAGCAAGCCATCTAAACCACCTAAATCGATAAACGCACCAAAATCGGTGATGTTTTTAACAGTACCTTGTAATACCTGACCAATTTCCATTTGTCCGATAATTTCAGCACGTTGGCTTTCAATATCGCTTTCAATAAGTGCTTTGTGCGATACTACTGCGTTTTTAATTATTTCGTTAATTTTAACTACTTTAAATTCCATGTTTTTACCTACATAACCATCGTAATCAGTTACTGGTTTAACATCAATTTGCGAACCAGGTAAGAAGGTTTCTAAACCAAAAATGTCAACAATTAAACCGCCTTTTGTTTTACTGGTGATAAGCCCTGTAACAATAATACCGGTTGAATGAGCACTAACAATTTGTTCCCAAGCTTTGGCTAATTTTGCATTCTTACGTGAAAGAATTAATTGCCCTGACTTGTCTTCTTTACTTAAAACATACACTTCAATTTCGTCGCCAATTTTGATTGAAGGCATGTCACGGAATTCGTTCAAAGGAACCAATCCGTCAGATTTGAATCCGATGTTTACTACAACATCTGTTTTTGAAATTCCAACGATTGTACCTGTTACAATTTCGTTGTTGTTAATAGCTTTAAATGTACCATCATACATTGTTGCCATTGATTCTACTTCTTGTTTAGAGTAGGTGTTTGCACTTCGTTTGTCAACGTTCCAGTTGAAATCGTCATGCGCTGTTTGGTTAATGTTAATTGTTTCTGTCAAGTTTTGTTTCCTCCTTTTGTGAAAAAATATTTTGGACGGCGAAGATATGCCTTTTTAATTAATATTAAAATATATTTTAAGGATTAATTTGAATCCATAAAGGCATTTAGTTCAATATAACTTTTTGCACAATAATCATGTATTTGCGCCAACTCAGCATCTAACTCAGGGAAGCTAGCGCCCTCAAGGCTTTTAAGTTTTGATTCAATGTTTTTAACTAGTTCATGACATTCATTCATTCCCATATAGCTTAGTTGTGGTGCTATTTTATGGCAACACCAAGCTACGCCATCTTCGCCAATATATTGAGCTCTTTCTTTGGCTTCAATTATTTTTTGTTCCAATACTGGTGTATCTTTTAAATACATTTTAATAAATTCTTTCATAATACCAACATCATCGCCTGTCATTGCTTTTAATTGGTCGAGGTTACAAATTTGTGGGTTCATATTTGTGTGGTTAATTTTGATTGTGATTTTTGAATATGAAAATTAATTTTATTTACTAAATCGTTAGGCTGAAAAGGTTTGGCCAAAAAATCATCCATCCCTGAATCAAAACATTGTTGCACTTCAGGTGGGGTAACGCCTGCTGTGCAAGCAATTATGGGAATATTTTTATACAAACTATTTTCTCTTATTTTTAGGGTAGTTTCAAACCCATCCATTTCAGGCATTTGAACGTCCATCAAAATTATGTGAAATTTTTTACCTTTTTCAAAATTTTCTAAAACTTGTTTTCCATTATTGGCTACTGTTAATAATGCATCTGGAAAGTATTTGTTCAAAACCGTTTTTGCTAATAACTGATTGAATGGGTTATCTTCTGCCAAAAGGATGCTTAATTTTTCATCATTATATTTTGCATTTGCAGTATTAACTTGATGTACAACAGTTTCAGTTTCTGGTGTCATTTCAGCAGTTAATTTTCCGTTTTTATAAATTTTAGGTTTAATTCCCAACTCTTTTTTATGAACTACTGCAAAACTATCTTCTATTTGTTTAAAAGTAATCTCAACATGAAAAGTAGTTCCTACACCTAATTCACTTTCAACATTAATTTTGCCATTGAACAATTCAACCAGTTGTTTTGAAATTGCCAATCCTAAGCC